>DAIRVF010000025.1:0-12411 GCA_036802965.1 Zestosphaera sp. | reverse complement strand
TCAGGTATGACCCGGTAATTAAGGCCTTGAAAAACACTCTTAAGGATAAGATCAAGTACTTAGTTTTTAAGAGGTTGTCTGCTAGACCACCGCATAGGAGGAAGTTCTCGGTGGTTCTGGACTTAATGATTCACGACGTGGATCTAGCGCTTAATCTCATTAATCCACATGAGATTAAATTAATAAGCGTTGCGGGGTTTAAGGTAGAGAATAACGTGCCTCAGGAGGTCCACGCGTCACTACTGTTAGATGATGTTGTGACCTACTTAATAACTGACGGTGTTCTACCAGTGAAGGTTCGTAGTATTGAGGTCGTCACCGAGAGTACGTATTGTGAGGCTTCATTTACGGACTCTACCCTCAACTTTAGGGGGGCTGACCGTAGTTACGTGCAGAAAGTTGAGGGGGAGGAACCTCTTAAGGCCGAGTTGAGGGATTTCATAAGATCTGTAAGTGGTAGTAAGCCTTCCGACGCTCCAACTCTTCACGACGCGCTCAGAGTGCTTGAAGTAGTTAAGCTGATCGAGCAGGAATTAAGTCGGGTTTAACGTAAAACGTGGTTTGAGTTCTTTATAGAGTTTCTAGGAACTCATCTATTAATTCTTTTATTGAAGGACCTTCCAGTATCTTGAGTTCCCAAGTCGTCTTCACTACAGGCTTATCTATCTTAATCAGTTTAGTGATATCCGCTGGAGTTCCTAGTACGACTACGTCTGCAGGTGTTCTGTTTATGGTTTCTTCTAGGTCTCTTAGCTGGTCAGGCGTGTACCCTGTGGACGGCAGGACTTCCTTCATGTGTGGGTATTCCTCATATAGCTTCTTGAGAATCCCTACGGCGTAGGGCCTTGGATCAATTATTTCTGAAGCACCGTACTTCTTAGCTGCTACGTATCCTGCGCCATAAGGCACTCCCCCGTGGGTGACTGTGGGCGAGTCCTCTATTACTAAAACTCTCTTACCTCTCAGTAGGTCAGGCTCTGATAGTACTACCTCCATGTCAGCTAAGCATATCTTAGCGCGTGGATTAACTTTCTTGACATTATTGAGGACTGTCTTCACGGACTCAGCAGAAGCTTGGCTAACTTTATTGATTACCACCGCGTTAGCCATCCTCACATTCACTTCGCCAGGGTATGACCCAACTTCCTGCCCCGGCCTCATAGCATCAGCTACCGTTATCATGTAGTTAAACCTGTAGAACGGGAAGTCGTTGTTCCCGCCGTCCCATAATATCACGTCACCCATGCTCTCAGCGGTCGTGAGTACCCTACCATAATCTACCCCAGCAAGTACCGGGAGCCCCAGTCTCAAGTATTGCTCGTACTCCTCTCTCTCCTCCACAGTCACTTTCCACTTAATCAAGTCGTCATAACTTCTAAATACCTGCACCACCATCTCTCTTAAGTCGCCGTAAGCCATGGGGTGCCTGACCGGAACGGGCTTAATACCCCTACTCAGCAACTCTCTAACAACCGCTCTAGATACCGTTGACTTTCCGGCACCAGTCCTCACAGCAGTGACAGCTATCACAGGCTTGTGAGAAGCCAGCATGGTTTCTCTAGGGGAGAGTAGCCTGAAGCTAGCACCGCTAGATAACGCTATGGAAGCTATTCTTCCAACATCCTCGTACCTTAAGTCGCTGTAAGACAGGACGACCTCGTCTACATGGAACTCCCTGATTATCTCGCTCAACTTACTTTCCGGAACTATGGGTATCCCGTCAGGGTAGAGTGACCCAGCTAATTCAGCAGGGTATCTCCTCCTCTCCACACCCGGTATTTGAGCTGCCGTGAAAGCTACTACCTCGTAGTCAGGGTTATTCCTGTAGACTACGTTGAAGTTATGGAAATCCCTTCCTCCCGCACCAACTATAACTACTCTTGTCCTTCTAACCAAAACAAACACCAAGATTTAAAGTGTTTAACTCTTAAAAATTTTTCGTTTTTCATAGCAAATATTTTATGTGGGAGACATAGCACTAGGAAGGGTTCTTGATTACGATAATTTAATAAGCTTCCCGCAATCTTAAGTAGGGTTCGTCCGTGAGGTTAGGTAAACTCGGTAAAATAATTGATGAACTTAATTTAGACGCGGTCTTGGTGACGTATGAGTGGAACGTGCTCTACTATGTTGGTGTGCCGAGATCTGGGGGTACTTTCATACTGTATGAGAAGGGCGGGACCCCTAAGATCCTTACCCCAGCTCTAGATTTCTGGAGGTTGTCAGATGAGGTTGGTGAGCGCGTTGAGGTACTCCCGTACACAACGTACGAGCTACCCGGGTTTCCTAAATTAATTAAAGGAAAGCTTTCTGAGTGGATTTCCAGGTATCTAAGTGATTCCGGGTATGGTAGGGTAGGGCTTGACTTAAGTCACGCTACACCGCTAGCTAGAGAGGTTGGTGAGAGACTAAAGAATCACGCAGTTATTGAGGATATAAGCCCACACATATCCACACAGAGATCCCTCAAAGAACCTGAGGAGATAGAGTTGATTAGGCAAGCTTTAAAGATCTCAGAAGACAGCTTCATCAAATTACTTGAGGAGGGAGTGGTAGGATTAAGTGAAAGGGAAGTTGCTGCTAAGCTGGACAGTCATATGAGGTTAGGAGGTGCTGACGGGACGGCTTTCGAAACAATAGTGGCTTCAGGGTCCAACTCAGCGTACCCACACGCTTACCCAACCAGTAGGAAGATTAGTTTAGGCGATGTAGTGGTCTTTGATTTCGGCGCTAAGTTCATGAGTTACTGCTCAGACATTACCAGGACTCTAGTCTTGGGCGCTGACAAGGAAGCCAAGAAAGCTCTGGAAGCAGTGAGTGAGGCGGTGAGTACTGCCACAGACGTGATCAGGGATGGGGTTAAGTCTAGCGAGCCGGACTCTGTAGCTAGAGGGGTTCTCAGGAGATATGGACTAGAGAACTACTTCATACACTCGTTAGGTCACGGGGTAGGGCTTGAAGTGCATGAGAAGCCTAGGCTTGCTCAGGGGATAGATGAGACTCTAGTTGAGGGTATGGTAGTAACTGTTGAGCCGGGTGTCTACATACACAACAAGTTTGGTATAAGACTGGAAAACCTTGTTGTTGTGAGGAAAAACAAAGCAGAGACTTTAAATAAGTTGCCCCTCATCACTTCTGCTTAGGTATGTGTAAGGGTTTTCCTGAGGCTTCAGACACTACCTCGCTAAAGACTTCTGAGTAAGTTGGATGCGAGATTATGGTTTTCCTTAATTCCTCAACGTTTAAGCGGTGAGTAATCGCTAACGTGAACAGATGTATTACGTCAGCCGCGCCATTACCTACCACAGTAGCTCCTAGAATCTTACCCGTATTCTTCTCAACGATTAGTTTAGCAAAGCCTTCTGGCGTGGACCTAACAGACGTTGAGTCCCTGCCTAAAGCAACGTAAGGGAATCTGAAAACCTCATAGTCTACGCCGACTCTAGAAGCTTGAGTCTCGTTCAAGCCAACGAACCCTATTTCCGGGTGAGTGTATATGACCATAGGTACAGGGCCTTTCGGGAGTGGTTCCTTAACTCCAGCAATAGTTTCTGCGGCAATTAAACCCTCTCTGAAAGCTTTGTGTGCCAGTAAGGGAGGCCCTGTGATGTCGCCGGCCGCGTATATGTTCGGTATCGTGGTCCTCATGAATTCGTTAACTATTACAGCACCCTTATTATCTAGCTCCACACCAACCTCGCTTAAGCCTATACCTGAGGTGTTGTAACTCCTCCCAGCCGCTATGAGCACCTTCTCTACCTTAATCTCCGTAGTCCCTCCCCTACCCGTCACCCTAACTAACACCTCATTGTTTAAGTAGCCTGCGAACTGTGCTTGAGAAGACGTATATATTTTAACACCCGATCTCATTAAATACTTGTGGATTACGTCACTCACATCCCTGTCTACCTCGGGAAGTATCTTATCCATTATCTCCACTAGATGTACCTCAACACCTAACTGAGCTAACGCTTCAGAAATCTCGCAACCTATAGCACCAGCACCTACTATCAGCATGGAGTTAGGTAAAGAATCTAGTTCGAAGAAATGCCTGTTATGAATAATCCTCTCGCCGTCGAAGCTGAAGGTAGGCACGGTCTTAGGTTCCGTTCCAGTAGCAACTATTATGTTGGTAGCTTCTAGTTCTGTGTTCGCCTCACCCTCCACCTTGATAGTATGCGGATCCTTAAGCTTACCAACACCCTGAATTACTACGGCATCACTAAGAAGGTACTTGACTCCCTCCCTAGCCTTAATCACCGCTCTAGAAACGTGCTTCAGCACCTTACTCTTATCAATAGCGCTTATGCTTAAGGACACACCATATTTACCTAAAGATTTAGCGAGGCTAACAGCATTCCCTAACTCGATCAAAGCCTTAGAAGGTATACAACCCCAATTACTACACTCACCACCCAAATATTTTCTCTCCACTAGAGCCACTCTAAGCCCTCTCTGAAGAGCAGTCACCGCGGCAACATATCCTGCCGGGCCGCCGCCAAGAACAACGACGTCAAACCTCAATTGCATCAACCACAGTAAGTAATGAGACCAACATTTTAAGAATTAGCAACATAATTGACTTAAACCTCAAGTAAGGTTTAACTAGCTTATCATCAAATTCGTGACAGCTTAGAAAGCGAGATTACTTAACTTAACTCCCTCATACAGTATGTTAGTTTTGAAGACTTGAGGAGTAACTAGCTTTAACACGTTGGTCAGTATCTCTAGGTTGTCCGGCAACGTTAGGGCTATGGAGGCTCCTCCACCCCCACCGCCTGTCAGCTTAGACCCTAGAGCACCGGCTAACCTAGCCGTATAAACTACTTCATTAAGTCTTCTCGAGGAGACTCCTAAAGCTTCTAGGAGGCCGTGGTTTATGTTCATTAAAGTACCTACTTCTCGTAGGTCGCCCTCAACAAGCGCTTTCTCGGCCTTTAGCGTGGTCTTACCTATGTGTTCAAGTATGCCGTTAATTATTTCAGGGTGCTTCTCTTTCAGGTTCTTTACCCACGCGACCATATCTCTAGTGGTTCTCTCCCTCTCAACGTATGCCACGACTAAAGGCAACTCATCAGATACCTTCAGCGGGACCCTATATACTGTGTTTCCTTCAAACCATATCTTGAGAATGCCTCCGAACGTAGCTATCGAGGTATCCATGGGTGAGGCAATGCCCTGAACACTCTTCTCGACCTCCCACCCAAGCCTCGCTATCTCTTCCTTACTTAGTTCGTAACCTAGGCAGGTACTATAAGCCGCGATCGTGGCTACCGATACCGCTGCTGAAGTTCCTAGTCCCGCTCCCACAGGCATCTCGGACCTTACTTCTAGACTCACACCCTTCCTAACACCTAAATACTCTGAGACCAACTCTATTGCTTTGTTTAAGTAACCTATAGCTGAGAGGGTTTTCCCGTAATCTGTCGTTATCTGGATCTCACCGTTACTTATCGATACTATAACGCCTGAGGTTCTTAAGTCCTGCGCGTTTATCCTGATCTTATCATCATCACGTAATTCCGCACTAACGTATATTCGCTTATCTATAGAGGCTACTATAGCCGGATACCCGTAAACGACTGCATGCTCGCCGAAGAGCGTGACCTTACCTGGCGCGGAAGCCACCACCCTCCTCAACCAAACACCCATAAGCATCTTGTATGAGGGGTTTAATTGTTTAACACGTGGTAGGGTGGAGAACATATTTTTAGACATACGCGTATTCTTGACATTGGGGGTTTGATCGGTGCTACCGCCACACTTAAGCTTGGATTTCCATAAAGCTGAGAAGGTCATCACCGACTTCATCAGAGCTAAGGTTAGGGAGGCCGGCGCTTCAGGCGTCGTGTTAGGTCTTTCGGGAGGAGGGGACTCATCAGTATGCGCTGCTCTCTCGGTCAGAGCATTAGGGTCCTCCTCAGTTAAGGTAATTCACATGCCTGAAGCTGAGAGCAACCCTATATCAACCATAATAGCTAATAAGGTAGCTGACGGTTTAGGTCTAGAACTAGAAATCATAGACATAACAGATATAGTCAGCGCTTTTCTTAAAACGATGAACATGGGTTACGAGTCGTCCGATAAGCTGGTAAGGGGCAACATAAAAGCTAGGAGCAGGATGGTTATCCTCTACGCCATAGCTAATAAAGAAAACATGCTGGTAGTCGGTACTAGCGATCGCTCAGAATTCTTAATAGGTTTCTTCACTAAGTGGGGCGACGGGGCCGCGGACCTACACCCAATAATAGGGCTGTATAAGACTCAAGTAAGGGAATTCGCTAAATACCTTAACCTACCTACTGAAGTGATTTCCAGACCTCCCTCACCCGATTTATGGCCTGGACACACAGCCGAGGGAGAGCTAGGCCTAACATACGACGAGATAGATGAGGTGCTTTACAGGTTGCTTGACGAGAAACGAGAACCTCGTGAAATATCCAGCATCTCAGGAATACCTATGGAAACCGTGGAGAAGGTAGTGAGGCTTTACGAGAAAACCAAACATAAGAGAGTTCTAGTGAACGCTCCCTTCCATTCGTTTAAAGACCTTCAAGCTCAAGCAATCTGAGGATCTACTCTTAAAGAGGTTTGAGTTTTTCGGTTACAACGTCTTATAAGACATGAAAAGATATTTTATTGGTAGCGTATGGGGGAGTATTTAAGATACGCTGAGTTCGTGAGACCTGACTCACTAAGGGTTTGGAGAAGTGATAAGATTAAGGAGAGGCTCTCATGGTATTATTCTGTTATGCGAGGCTTGAGACCCCCTAAGTACCTCATAGTCAAGAGCATGGCTCTATCCTTAAGGAGTGATGAGTTAGCGACGTTGAGCACGGAGGAGTTACTGAAAGAACATGTGAGGATGCAGACAATCTTCAAAGAATTGTGGGGTGAGGTTAGGGAGTCTAGCAATCCCTGGAAATACGTGAGGAGCGTGGTCGAGGCACCTACTTTCCTAGACTTAAAGATAGAGTTAGCTAATAGGTTCGCAAGCCCGTGCAGACTTTGTGAGTGGAGGTGTAATGCGCTGAGAAGTGAGGGGAGAATGGGGTATTGCAGGGTGGTCGGGCTTAACGCGTACGTCGATACATTCTTTCATCACATGGGAGAAGAAGCCCCTCTAGTTCCTTCAGGCACGATATTTTACGTTGGCTGCAACTTCAGGTGTGTGTATTGCCAGAACTGGAGTATAAGCCAGCGGGAGGGACTACCCTCAGAAGAGAAGAGCCCTGAAGAGTTAGCGGACGTGCAGAAGTGGCTCGCGTTAAACGGTGCTAGAAACATAAACCACGTTGGCGGGGACCCGACTCCTAACATACCTGCTATACTGAAATCACTTAAGTTCTTGAACGTGAAGACCCCTCAACTATGGAATAGCAATATGTACTTAAGTAAAGAGGCTATGGAGCTCATAATGGACGTTATAGACATATGGTTGCCGGACCTTAAGTACGGTAACGATTCCTGCGCTCTCAAATACTCTATAGTCAAGAACTACTTCGAGGTAGCTTCTAGAAACATAAAGATAGCACATGATTCAGGCGATATCATAATAAGGCATTTAGTGCTTCCTAACCACGTGGAATGCTGTACTAGGAACGTACTTAAGTGGATTTCAGAAAACACTAGGAGAGCGTTGACTAACATAATGGATCAGTACAGACCCGAGTACTTAGTTGTTAGACAACCTGATAAGTGGAGTGAGATAAGGAGGCGGGTCAGTGTAGAGGAACTTAAGAAAGCTTTTGAGTTAGCGAGGGAATACGGTTTTGAAGGCCCTGTCGAGGACTTGTGGTATCTGGAATGAGCTTAATTACCAGCCACACCCATATTTACCGGTGTTCAAGACGCGTTTGGGAGAAAGGGGTCTAAGTAATGAGGGCTGTTCACGCGTCCTTCACCCTTAACTTAGCGTCACTCATCCTAAAATTAACTAGCACGCTTAACGCTACTTCAGTAGCTGTCAGCGCGGAGTTTCTTCACTCTCTAGGCGACACCGTAGGCTCAGGCCTCCTAGTCTTAGGTCTTTCCGTGAGTAAGAGGGGGCCCTCTACGAGGTATCCCTTCGGTTTAGGTAGAGCCATATATGTCTTCGGGTTGATAGCATCAGCAATTCTTGGGGGGTTTCTCTTTGCCATAACATCCACCTCAGGAATTCAACAACTCCTTATAATGGAGGAAGTCTCGTCTTCCACGCTCTCTGTAGCGTCACTCACGACCGCGTTAATTCTAGATCTAGCAGTGTTTTCCTGGAGCTTAATAGAGTTTAGGAGAACGCCGGGGGACCCGGCCTCCAGGGGAACTTTAGTCGAGAACTTTGCTGATACTGTTGGCGGGCTCGCAGCCTTAATATCGTTAGTTACCGGTAATCCTCGAATCGACGGAGTAGGAGCTCTGATAGTATCGGGTATTTTACTCTCTTCCTCAGTTCTCCTCAGCTATAGGTACTTCGAAGTCTTGGTAGGTAAGTCAGCACCTAAAAACATCGTTGGCAGAGCCGTTAAGATAGTGTTGTCGGATCCTAGAATAGTTGACGTTAATGACGTGAAATCCTTATTCATAGGACCTGACGAGTACCTCATCGTCTTACAGGTTGAGGTGCCAGAAGCGACTAGCGTGGAGGAGATAGATGGTGTGAGAAAAGAGCTGAGCGAGAGGATTCGTGAGGGATTGCCGGAGGTCAAGCACGTGATAATAGAATTCCAAAAACCTACGTCACCTCCAATGAGTTTCAAGAAAGTGCTTAAAGAGATAATAACTTTGGGGGATTAAAACAGTGTCAAGAAATTCGTAGATGCTAAAATACCTTATTAATTTCTGCATGCTGAAGCGCTAAACCCGTGAAAACCTGACTTAATTAAACACGGGAAAACCGTATCAGTCATCACTGACTAAAAAGTGAGATCTTTTACTGCAAAAGCCTAACCCCTTATAAAGTAATGAACGCGGAATAGTTGTTTTAGGGAGTTACTTGACGTATAACGTGTTAAGTAAAGATGAAGTCAGCGAGATGATGTTCGAGGAGAAAACAGCTTCTGAAGAAGTTGTCAGCAGGTTTGGTCTTGTAATGAAAATAGATAATAGGGGTCACGTAGCTGACGTGGTAGTGAATGTTCCTACGAGGGTGGCAGATCCTGAGGTAATAGCTAAGATATCAGTCATAATGAGGGTTCTTGCCGAAAATTTACTTAGCTATGTCAGCTCTCAAAGAGTTGAGGAAATCAACGTGAGTTTCAATAATGGGATGCTCTTGATAATACCTGAAGGCAATGAAATTAGAGTTGCTTTAATGACCACGCCCTAAGCTGGGACACTACGAGATAAGTTCCTGAAATCAAGTGAACGCAACTTACCATAAAAATTGATAGCGTTTTAAGTCTTAAGGTTTCTTGTGTATATATGCTTACTCGTTTCCTCTCAGACTAGGTAGCTTAACTACTTCAACAGCTATCCCATCATCTCTCTTTCTAAGGATGACTTCCTGTAATACCTTCCTGTAACCGCACGCCTTACACTTAATGACGTACCTAGCTAACTTATACCCATTACTTAACTCAACTTCCCCGTAGTATGTCACGCGTTTGCCGCAAGCAGGGCATCTAGCTCCGTCAGCACTACTCAGCGTCACTACACTCACCTCGTCGCTGGTTTCTCTTTCCTCTCAAATTATTATTTGGTCTGACTAGTAAATAAGTTCATTACATAAACAAATTTTACGAGTGGTTTCCCGGTAATTACGTGGAATCTAATCTAGCTCAAGACCGGCTCTTAAAGCTTTAACATTTACGTCGTAAAGGTTTCCCGAAATAATTTCCTTCAAAGCTTTCTCAACGTATTCTGCCTTCTGAACGCCTGTCTTCGCGATTATGTGACCTAAAGCTACCATATTAGCTACTCTGGAAGTTCCAGCCACCTTCTCAGCTATCTCGTTATACGGTCTCATGAAAACTTTCTGTGTTGTGTACGGGTGTTCTTTAATGAATGTAGAGTTAATGAATACGTACGCGTCTCTCTTCAAGATTTCCGAGTATTTCATTAAGTTGTAGGGGTACATGAAGAGAGCTATATCAGCGTTCAATACTTTCACGTAATCCATCTCCTCATACTTATCAGAAACTATTAGGTCTACGCGTGACTCCCCACCCCTAGTCTCGGAAGTGTATGATTCCACGCCGGTGACGTAGAGGTTAGCGTACTTAGATGTAGCGACTCCTAAAACACGCCCTAGAAGCAGGATTCCCTGCCCCCCTCTCCCGACTAGGAGTATCTCTATCTTCACTTCGACCCCCTCCTAATCCTATCCGAATAACCCGGGTTCTCACGAACTAAATACTCTCCTATAATGAAGCCTTTCCCCCAGTCAAGATCTGATTCTTCGATGCTGGGCGATTGTTTAACGACTACCTTACTCTTTAGTGTGTTGTAGAGTGTGAAGGGATCCCTCATGCCTATGTGTCTACCGAATATCTCAGGGCAGGTGGAGAGTATTTCTATGAACCTGAACCCCCTCATACCTAGAGCTTTATACATGTACTGCTCTATCAGCGCCGGGTGCGTGACTGAAGCTCTAGCCACGTAGTTAGCGTTAAGAGAGGAAACAACTTTGACTACGTTTAGAGGTGGTTCAGGATTCCCGTGAGGTGTTGTGGTTGTGTAAAGTCCGAGCGGTGTTGTGGGAGCTACCTGTCCCCCTGTCATCGCGTAAACGAAGTTAGTTATCATAAGGACTATCAAGTCCATATTTCTTTTAGCCGCGTGAAGTAAGTGATTACCTCCTATGCCAGCGATATCGCCGTCCCCGCCAATAACCACCACCTCTAGTTCAGGTTTAGCTAGCTTAGCGCCCGTAGCGAAAGCTATGGCCCTCCCGTGCAGGGTGTGTGCTGCATCAAAATTAACGTAGAATGAAGTCCTAGCAGAGCAACCAATACCTGTAACGAAGACTAAGTTCTCTTTTTTAAGTGTTCCCTCCTTAATTCTCCTGTCTATAGCTCTCATTATGCCTCCTAGAGCTATCCCGAGCCCGCAACCAGGACACCATATGTGTGGTAGCCTCGCAGTCCTCAAGTATTTGTCTAGCGGGTGAGAACTCTCCAAAGCGCTCACAACCATTTCCTAACACCCTCCACGATATCTTTAGGTTCAGGTATTTCCAAGTCTAGTAGTGGTAAAGAAATTACTTTGTCGTTCCCAGTCGCTCTCTCGACATCGTATACTAACTTACCCATATTATTTTCCACAACGAATATCTTCTCAGCCTCCTCGCAATACTTCCTAAGCGTTTCAAGCTTAAGAGGCGATAATGTTTTAAGCCTAAGCAAGCCTGCTTTAATACCTGATTTCCTGAGGATCCTGACAGCAGCTAATGCTGACCTAGCTGTAGAACCGAACGAGACTAGCAGGTACTCGTAATCATCACCGTAGTAAGTCTCTACCTCAAATAACGAGTCAATCCTGCTCAAAACCTTGCTGACAATCCTTTTAACTAAGTTGCGGTAAGTCTCTCTATCTTGCCTGTAGAACCCCCTCTCATCATGTATTAAAGACTCAACTATCACGTTATAGCCCTCGCCAAATGCCGCCATAGGAGGCACTAAATCATTGTCTGGCTTGTAAGGCAGGTACTCATCCGGTGGGTTACTAGGCTTCTTCCTGTTGATTACCTCTATCTCCCCAGGCTCCGCTAGAAACACAGACTCCCATAAGTGAGCGACTACCGCGTCTGAAAGAAGTATTACAGGGGTCCTCAGAGACTCTGCTACGTTGAACGCTTTTATGGTTAGGTCGTAAGCTTCTTGAGCAGACCACGGGGCGAAGACCGGGATGACGTAATCCCCGTGCGCGCCGTACCTGACTTGCATAACGTCACTTTGAGAAGTCTTAGTAGGTACTCCCGTTGAAGGCCCTGCCCTCATAACGTCCACCACAACTAATGGAGTCTCAGTTATTATGGCGAGGCCTAGAGCCTCAAGCATGAGTGAGAATCCAGGGCCTGACGTAGCTGTCATAGACTTGACCCCAGCCCACGAAGCACCTATTGCGGCGTTTATTGACGCGATCTCATCCTCGAGCTGTATAACCACTCCACCGATATCAGGCAACTTCTCGGCTAAATATTCCATTATATCAGAAGCGGGTGTTATCGGGTATCCGGCAAAAAATCTCATCCCGGCGGCAATGGCGCCTTCAGCTATTGCTATGTTGCCGGAAATAAAAGATTTCTTCATCTCTTGACGACCTCCACGAATATGGCGAAGTCAGGGCAGTTGTATTCGCAAAGTCTGCAACCAATGCATCTATCAATGTTGGCTGGGAGTGGGTACCTAAAACCATGCTCGTTGTGTTTATCTCCCTTCACCAAGACCTTGGTAGGGCAAACACCTATGCATATACCGCACTCTTTACACC
>DAIRVF010000024.1:0-12560 GCA_036802965.1 Zestosphaera sp. | reverse complement strand
GAGAGGGGGGTCACGCCTAGTCCCGAGAACCCCGAACTCCTTGAAAGCATTCCTCTTAGCTTGCTGCGAAGGCTTGATAATCTCAGCTAGCTTCACAGCCTTAATCAAAGCAGCCACATCCACCCACTCAAGCTCGTAAGGCTCCTTCACCATACCGTCCTAACTACCTACACACCTATATTAACTCTACTAACTATTAACTTTATGACTGAAAGCTTCCTTTCAGAGCTGACGAGCAAGAACTCTGTTTAAAATACCTGAGTCTAGTATAATGTGGGAGGTTAGGCGAGTGGCTGGGGAGGAGAAGAGAGAGACACCTAAGAACAGGGTCTTCGAACCTTACGAGAACCACGGCAAGTATTTAATGCAGGATCCTCTAGTTGAGGTGAGGGAGTACCCGGATCACGTAAGGATACTGGCAGAGGTCTCGGATCAAGACCCTAACTCAGTGATTATACGCCCAGTTGATACTTCCAGAATAGAGATACTTTTCAGGTATAGGGGGCGTAATATCAAGAAGCTAATAACGCTCACGACCAACATTAGTCCAGATAATTACGAGATAAAGGTAAAGAACGGCGTCGCCAAAATAAATCTACGTAAGAACACTAGATGAGTGGAGTATACTCACACCAATATCACGAATACTTAAAACGCCTCACCCACCCTAGGGAGGCGGGCTACCGCGTATTAAGTTGTTTCTTTAAATTCCGGATATTAATCTTAGGTTTAGGGAGGTTAGGAGGAGTTTGGATATAAGGGGTAGTCTCAGGTACTTAGATAGTGTGCTGATTCTCATGATGATTTTCTCTCTTGCTTTATTCTTCCTGTTCCTCATACTGCCCTTAGCTGACATGATCTCACTCCCGCTAGCTTTCACGCTGGAGAGATTGGTTAGCGGTGCTAAAACAGGTTATTCACTTATCGAGTTATTCAGTGATCCCAGACTCTTCAGAACGTACTCAACTACGGAGCCGGTGAAAATATCTCAGTTAGGTGGTGCTACGCTAGTTAATTTCATAGGATGGAATTTCGGGGTCATACCTAATACTCTAATAATAGCTTCTCTAGTCACATTAAACACTACTGTGTTAGGTTTGGTCGTGGCTTTCATAATGGCGCGTTATGATTTTAGGGGTAAGTTACTGATGCGTGTCCTAGCTTACATGCCGTTATTAATGACCCCATTCGTTAACGCGTTCGTAATAAGGAAGCTGTTTTCGTTTGACGGGCTCTTCTCATACATTATTAACACTGTGATTGGCTTGCCTCTCAAGATTAACGTGGACGGGATGTTCGGCGTCGTATTAACTCAGTCTATGGCTTTCTGGCCCATAGTATACTTAAACGTGTACTCAAGCATGATGTTGATAGACCCGAGTCTGGAGGAGCAGGCCGAGAACTTAGGGGCTAAGGGCTTTAAGCTTTTCAGGAGCGTCACGTTACCCCTATCACTACCCGGCCTAGCGGCCGGTGCTGCTGTGGTCTTTATTTTCTCTATGGAGGATTTGGGCGGCCCAATAGCTTACGGCTTCTACGACGTACTCTCCTACAGCATCTACAGCAACATCAAAGCCGCTCAAAACATAGGTGAGGTCGGGGCTTACGTCGGCGCCTTATCCATAGTCTTGCTGGCCCTCGCGTTAGCTATATTCTTCGGGATTAAGAAGTACGTGTCGCTGAGGCAGTACGCTATGTTGAGTAGGGGTGGTAGGTGGATACCTAGGGTTAGGAAGCCTAAACTGGTTGGTAGTCTAATAATATACCTTGTGGTATTCCCCGTTATGCTGTTCACGGCCATGCCGCAGATAGGTGTTTTCATAACGGCTTTCAGTGTTAGGTGGTCTAGAGCGTACCCGGAGGGCTTCACCCTAGAACACTTCGCGAACATACTCACGAACCCGGACGTGATAACAGGCTTGAGTAATAGTCTCAGGTATGCGGTGATTGCTACGGCCATAATAACGATGTTAAGTCTTTCATCAGCTTACGTAGCTGCTAGAAGTAGGCTTCAGACACTGAATGAGGTCTTAGACATGATTAGCACATCACCACTAGCCATACCGGGACTGGCTATAGCTTCCGGATACATAATATTGTTTACTTCATGGCCTTTCAAAGACACTTTCCTAGACCCTCTCTCAATTTACGGTCCGTGGTTGCTAGTCGTCCTAGCTTACACGGTTAGGAGATCTCCTTTCGCTACCAGAGTGATTTACGCGGGCTTGCAGCAAGTACACGTGGCATATGAGGAAGCAGCGATGAACTTAGGTGCTTCAAGACTGAGAACCTTAGCAACCGTAGTCATACCACTACTAGGTCTCAACATCCTCAGCGGCGCTTTACTAGCCTTCGTGTACTCAGTGGCTGAGACGAGCGTTTCAGTTACTGTGGGGGCTATAGTAGCCGGGCAAAAACCCCTCACCGCTGTCATGCTGGACTTCCTGACTGGCGGGCGCTTGGCAGGGCTTCAGTTAGCTGCCGCCATGGCTGTCTTAATAGTAGTGACGCAATTATTAATAATCTTCGTGACCAATATATTCTTGAAGCAGAGGTACGCGTTCATAGGTGTGTGAGAATGACTAAAGTTAGCTTGAGGAGGGTGGTGAAGAGATTCGGTAACGTGTACGCGGCTAAAGACGTAGAACTAGACATCGCTGAGGGCGAGTTCTTCACGTTGTTAGGACCCTCAGGCTGCGGCAAGACGACCACGCTGAGAATAATAGCTGGTTTCGAGTACCCTGACTCAGGACACGTATTTTTCGACGACGAGGACGTCACGTACACCAAGCCTTACGAGAGAGGTACCGCGATGGTTTTCCAGAACTACGCTTTATGGCCTCACATGAGCGTCTTCGACAACGTAGCTTACGGGCTTAAGGTCAGGAAACTACCTAAAGAAGAGATTAGGAGGAGGGTTTTAGAGGTTCTCGACTTAGTGGGTTTGAGGGGGTTGGAGGATAGATACCCCCTGCAACTCTCGGGCGGTCAGCAACAGAGGGTTGCGTTAGCTAGAGCTCTCGTAGTAGAGCCTAAGGTCCTCTTACTAGACGAGCCTTTGAGCAACCTTGACGCGAAGCTGAGGATTAGGATGAGGGAGGAAATCAAGAAAATACAGAGAACGCTAAACATAACGACAATCTACGTAACGCATGATCAGGAGGAAGCCATGAGCATCTCCGACAGGGTTGCAGTCATGAATCAAGGAAGAATACTCCAGGTAGGGACTCCTCAAGATATCTACTTTAGACCCAAGAACATCTTCGTCGCAACATTCATAGGTAAGTCAACACTACTTCAAGGTAAGATAGTCAAGAAAGACGCTGATAAGGTGGTGGTGGATGTAGGTGGTGAGGCTAGAATTGCCGGGAAACTAGTGAGTGATTCAGGGATTAAGGAAGGGGGTGAGGCTGTGCTCGTCATCAAGCCCGAGGACTTCACGGTAGATCCTCCTGAGGAACCCTACAACGCGATCGAGGGTGTGGTGGAGTTCTCCATGTTCCTAGGCTCATTCACCCAACTAAGAATGTCGGTCGCTAACCAGAACTTGAAGGTCTTCATAGATCCGAAGAAAGAGGTTAAACCGGGCAGTAAATTCGTTATATACGTTAAAATAGATGATGTACTGGTGTTCCCCAGGAGTGAGGAGGTTCTCGAGGTAGCATAACCACTTATTTTAGCTTCCCCGAATATAGTAAATGAGGGGTTCGTTTGAGGAAACTCACTTCGATACTGGTATGTCTCTTGATTTTAAGCGTTCTCTCACAACTAGAACTACCTACTACGAACTTAGGTAGAGCGTACTTCGATACTGGAGCACCGCCAGACATTATAAGGATTGATGATCCTACGTACTGCCTCCCGGCTGTGCTTACGAGAGGGTCAACACTCAACATATCCTTGAAGTATTCGGGTCAGGAGATTCAGGTATTGAGTGTTTGGTTATACGGTGTGGGCAGGGAGTACGAGGTAAGTAACTTAACAATTACCACGGGGCCTGACACAGCAACTATTGAGGCTTTACTTCCGGACTTGGAGTCAGGGCTCTATACCATATTGGTTGAAGCGGTGGTTGACGGCGCCAGATATAGGGTAGTCAGTCCTAGGAGTTTGTGGGTTGTTGAGGAATACCCCACATCGCTTAAGATAATGCATCTTAGCGATATCCACATCGGTATTTCCATGGATAATTGGTGGGCTTCAGACAGGTATGAGAGGTATGTGGCTCTAGCAAATTATATCGAGCCAGACATAATCTTAATTACCGGCGATATCGCTGACGTGGGCAGCGACATATACTCGTACAGAGACTTCATGAAGATCACTAACAAATTCCTGAGACCGACCTTCTGCGTCCCCGGTAACCATGATTGGTCGCAGGTAGGTAGTTTAAGCAGCTTCTACAAGTTGTACGGCACGTACGTTGGTCCTCGCTACTGGGTTAGGGAGTTAGGAGATTTCGTTTTAGTAGGACTAGACACTGGTTATGGCGGTGTTCTAGACACAGAACAACTGACTTGGCTTAACACCACTTTAAGCGCCTACAACACGTCTGAGAAGAAGGTGCTCATACTAATGCATCACCCGCTCTTCACAGGTTTCGGCATACTATCAGGTAATTCCTCGAGTTACCAGTCGTTGCTGGGTTCTATGTACTCTAGCTGGCGCGGGAGCTTAGACGTGACACTCATCTTCCTTCAAATCATAGACTGTTACCCCAACATAATAGGTGTCTTCTCAGGACACATACACACTGACTCAACACTCCTATACGCTTACAGAACGTGGTTCATGGCCGTGACCACGGCTGACGGCGGTACGTCTCACTACAGGGGTTACAGGCTTTACCAGGTTTACATTAACGGTACTGTGAGAGCTATTAACTATGGTGGGGGAACATACACCGAGAACGCTTCATACCCCGCTGACGGCTTCAATCTTAAGGTGGTTACCGACGCTAACCTAACGCTGTACGCTAACCTAATATCAACTACTTCGCAATTACCGCTCACAACCGATAACTTCACGCTCTACTTCTTCTTAAATAAGACGCTTGATGTATCGTCGTACAAGCTCTACGCAAGATATAACACGACCAACGTAGATTGCGAGCACGCAGTATACGGAGACTTATGGCTAGCTAAATGTAGCGTGCCATTAAAGCAGAACATGAAGCTGTACTTAATCTACTCATCATATCCAGATGAGACACCGCCCTCAGTTCAAATAACGTACTATACCCCCACAAAACCTATCTCAGGAAAAAGCGTGGTGACCGTATACATAACAGCGTCAGATCCTGGCTGGGGTCTTGACACAGTTAAGCTACTCTATAAGAAGCCCAGAGACCCTGAATGGAGTGAGGTAGCTGTTCAAGAATCTCAAGGAACCTACATAGCTCAAATACCTCAACTAATAACTAATCAAGTAATAATAAAAGCTGTAGCTACCGACATAGCCGGGCACGTGACAGAGACTCAGGAAGTAACCATAAACTATGTGGAGGTAACGACAACCCCGACAACAACGCCGACCACCACACCGACAACTCCGACAACAAACACCACAACTACACCAACTACAACGCCCACGACCACGCCTACGATAACGCCCACAACCCCCACCACACCAATAACGACACCGACAACTACCTCACCCCCGCAATTGCCGGGACCGGTCATTGAGTGGTGGTTGTTGGTAGGAGTCTTGATTGCGGTAGTGGCCGTAATAATTATCTTAGTAGTGGTTAGGGGACGTAAATAACCGTAACCACACAGTTTTTCGCCTAAAAGTCTAGGGTTGCTTTTTACGTTGGAGGTATGTTAAGACAGCTACTCCTACATTATATAATACGATGTTGTATAGTTCTAGCAAAGCTATGGAAGGCCACTTAACCAGGAGTAAGCCGCTTAAGCTAAGAATGAAGAGTAGTAGGAAGGAAGCACCATACTTACTCATTCCCTCCGCGATTAGTGAGATCCCTATGAATAGTAGACTTATAGTCATTAACGCGAAGAACTCGTAGGAGACGAATCCGTGAGGTTTCGTGCCCTCTGGGAAGACGCCTATTAGTAGTAGGTGGAGGATAGCGATTAGGAAGATGCCGAGACTCATGAAACTGATCCTAGACTTAAAGAAGTCTAGCAGACTCGGTATGTATGTTAGTGCTGTGATGGCGGCAAGTATTAAGCCTGTGTTAAACACATAATTGTTTTCGAGGCCTACCTTGCCTAAGTCACTTAACGCGTTCTCGAACACGTTGAACCAGGGGTTAATTAAGATTGAGGCGAAGATGAATATGTACGCAATAATGAAAGCTAACAAACCGTTATAACGAAGGTATTTAGTAAGAGATTTGCTCAGAGTAGATCCCTATAAAATAATTAGCTGGCGAATATAAGCTCTATTTGACGTGCTCCTATCGTAGGGGATGATAGGTCGAACGTAAATAAGTGTGTTTACGTTATGCTTATTACCTAAAATAACTATGTTAACTAGGTAAATTACGCTGTTAGAGGGATTCAAGTGTTGCTAAGAATACTTAAGGCTGAGGAAGCTGTCGGCAAAGTTCTCGCATATGATGTTTCCCTAGTGACTGAATCTTTTAAGGGAGCTCTCCTGAGGCGTGGGCACGTCATAACCAGCTCAGACGTTGAGACGCTTAAGAAAGCGGGGCATAACTACGTCTACGTTTACGATAGTTTAGGGAGTGTGGTAAACGACTTGCATGAGGAGGAAGCGGTGGTTGAGCTAGGTAAGTATTTAGCTGGCAGTAACGTTGAGGTTTCCTTAGGTGATGAGGGTAAGGCAATCCTTAAATCCACCGTCCGGGGCCTCCTAAAAATTAACAGTTCTTGCTTGGAGAGAGTGAACTCCACAGGGGTTTTCGTGGTCGTTACTAAGCGTAAAGGCGTGGCCGTTGACGCAGGCAGCGTCGTCGGCATCGTTGACTTAATACCGCTCACCGTGCCTAAGGACTACTTAAGCAATCTACTCACAGAGTTAGGGGGTTGCAGACCGGTTATTGAGGTAAGTCCTTTCAATAAGTTGAGGGTAGGTGTCGTGATTACCGGTACTGAAGTTTTTGAGGGTTTAATAGAGGATAAGGCTTCGCCAGTTGTTAAGAGTAAGGTCTTGGAGTATGGTGGGTTAGTATCGGAGGTCGCTATGGTTCCCGACGACTCGACACGGATTAAAGAAGCCATAACCAAGTTTTTAAGAGAATACGACGCCGTGATCGTGACGGGAGGGATGAGTGTGGACCCAACAGACCTAACACCTAAGTCTATTGCTGAGGTAGCTGATGAGGTCGTTATGTACGGGATACCCATCAAACCCAACACCATGAGTATGGTAGCCTATGCTCAGGGAAAGCCGATAATAGGGGTTTCTTCAGCGATAATATATTATAGTAGGTGGAACATCCTAGACGTGTTATTACCTTGGGTGATGGCTAAGGAAAAAATAGATAAAAAATACTTGGTTAGTTTAGGTGAGGGCGGTTTGACGGATGAGTTCCTTAAGGGCAGGGGTTGGCGTTGAGTTCTTCACTAATCCTTAAAGACAGGTTCGGGAGAGCCGTAGACAGATTCAGGGTGAGCGTTACCCAGAGATGCAATCATGCCTGCATATTCTGTCATAGGGAAGGGATTTTCAGGTTTGAGGAGGAGGCTCTAGATCCAGGTGATTACGGCTTCTTAGCGAAAGTCTCTAAAACTCTCGGTATAAGTAAGTATAAGTTAACGGGCGGTGAACCCCTAATAAGGAACGATATAGCGGAGATCGTCAGGGAATTGAAGTTCTACGCTGACGAGGTCTCGCTCTCAACTAACGGTTCATTACTTAAAGGTAAGGCACGCTCCCTAGCGGATGCCGGGCTAGACAGACTAAACATAAGTCTCCACTCACTAAGGGATGAGGTGTTCACCTACATCGCTAGAGCACCGTTAAAGCCTGTGATGGAAGGACTTACCGAAGCACTTGACGTAGGACTTAACGTGAAGATAAATTTCGTTGTCATGAGGTCTAACGCTAACGAAATCTCGAGACTACTTGACTTCGCGACTAGCGTGGGTGTTTCCGTGAATTTAATAGAGTTAATACCTTTAGGAACCCCTCAACACGTGTATGAGAAAGAGTACGTGAGCCTTAACGAGGTGGAGGGTCTGGTGGAGCGGAGGGCTGTCAAGAAGTACTATAAAGACTTCCAGAATCGACCGACCTACGTGTTAGATAATGGTACAGAAATCACTTTGATTAGGGGTTACGGAAACCCATACCTCTGCAGCGGGTGTACACGCTTAAGACTCACACCCAGTGGGAAAATCAAGATATGTATTTTCAGGGAGGATATGTTCGTTGACGTTAAGGACGCTATAAAGAACAGAGACCTCACTACCTTAGAAGAAGCACTTAAGAAAGCTACTTTATTAAGAGAGCCGTATTTTAAGTAGTGGGTGTTCGCGTTGAGTGTTAGAATGGTCGACGTCTCCTCTAAACCAGAGGTCTTCAGGGAAGCTGTAGCCGAGGGCTTCATAAAGCTTAAGAAAGAGACGGTGAGGCTCGTGAGGGAGGGCTTAGTAGAGAAAGGCGATGTTCTGGCAGTCTCCTCAGTAGCTGCTTTACTAGCCGTTAAGAAAACACCTGAGTTACTCCCGCTAACACATAACATACCAATAACGCATGTCTCCACCTCATATGAGGTGCTCGACGACGGGATAAAGGTTACTGTGATGGTAAGAACCACTGCGAAAACAGGGGCTGAGATGGAGGCTCTCGCAGGGGTTATGACAGCACTGCTAAACATATGGGATATGGTTAAAAAATATGAGAAAGACGAGAGCGGTCAGTATCCTGAGACGGTAATAAGTAACGTGAGGGTTGTTAGGAAGACGAAAGAGACTTAATCAAATCTTCGGTCTTCTTATTCTCCGTCCGTCATCTAAGACCCAGAACTCCCCGTCACTCCTGACCTCAAGTTTTGATATAGGGACCTCATGCTTAACTCTCTCCAACACGTACTCAGCTGCTTTAAAAGCCTCACCCCTACTCTTAGCGGTGACGAATATGTATATTGTCGGGTCACCCGGCCTTAAGTTACCCACCCTATGAACTACTACCACGTCCCTAACCCCGAATTTCTTGACGGCTTCCTCACCGATCTCTCTCATCTTACTTAACGCGTAGTTCTCGTAAGCTTCGTAAACCAGCTCGTTAACGGATTCCTCGCCAATCAACCCCTTAACGAATCCCATGAACATGACTAACGCTCCGCAACCGTCTCTCGAAGAAGCCCTAGATAATTTCTCAAGATATTCGTTAACGTTTAACTCACTCCTCGTTATTAACGCTTCAACAACCATCTCGTTAACCACCAGCGGCTGGCGGTAATAAAGTAACCTCGTCTTCCTCATTAAGTAGGTATTCCTCGTTAACTAAGCTATCGTTGACTAATATTATGATCGATATGTTGGCTTTCTCCACATTTTTAAGAAACTCGTTAAACCAGCTGAGCTTACTTGATAAGAGGTTTAGTAATTCCTTAACCTTCACAGGACCCCCTAACAAGATATCCACAGACTCAACCCCTGCGAAATCTCTCAGCATGCCGAAAAACCTCACCTTCATCTCGACTACCTACATAGTATTATTCATAAACCAGTAATAAGTGCTTAGCCATCATAATAGTTTTATTAATACCATAATAATGTAGTTATTGTGGATGAACAGGATGCTGAGAGTTGATGTAAGATCCGCCGGTTATAGGGTTGGTGAGGCCGTACTAAGGGAGACCTGGTTTAGAGGCGGTGAGGGCGAGTTAATACTTGTCGGCGGGGCTTCAGGATCCGGTAAGACCACACTACTACTCACTATTTCAGGAATCCTCTCTACACTTTTAGGTGGCTGGGTTGACGGCTCAGTGAACATTGGGGGTGAGGACTTACTTAAAGGTGATTCTCCTGCTTCGAGGTTTGTTGGCCTAGTACTTCAGGATCCGGAGAAACAAGTCTTGATGCCTACCCCGTTAGATGAGGTTCTCTTCACGCTGGAGAATTTAGGGTTTGACGAGAGCGAGGCCTTGAGTAGAGCGACTGAGCTGTTGAGGAGGTTCGGGCTCTTTGATAAGAGGCTTGATCACGTGGAAACTCTTTCGGGGGGCGAGAAGAGGAGGTTATCTCTTGCCTCAGCAATATCTCATAAACCGCACCTAGTCATGCTTGACGAGCCCACGGCTTCCATGGATCCCTGGGGTATAAGGGAGGTTAGGAGATTCGTGACTGACTTAATTAAGGAGGGTAAGACAGTCTTGATCGTTGAGCACAAGATTAAGTATTTCCTAGACATGGCTGATAAGCTAGTGTTGTTGAGTCTAGGTAGGAAGGTCTCAGAATATTCCAGGAACGAGCTCACGTCAAGAGATCTACTCAAGAAACTCAGGGGAACTGGCTTAGACGTTGAGCCTGTTCACGAAATACCTGAAACACCGGGTAGTAAAGGGCGGAGAATCGGTGAAGTCATACTTACTGTTGAGGGTCTTGAGTGCTGGCATGATCGCAGAAAACCTCTCCTCAAAGAAGTTTCTTTCGAGTTGAGGAGAGGTGAGGTTCTAGCTTTAGTAGGCCCGAACGGCTCGGGTAAAACCACCTTACTTAAAACTATAGCGGGGTTTCATGAGGATTACTCAGGGGAGATAGTTTTTCGTGACGGCGTGAGGAAGACCTTTTACGTTAGTCAAACACCTGATTACATGTTTCTTGAGAATAGCGTTGAGAGAGAGTTGAGACTCGCCGCGTCTAAGACGGGACGCAGTCTTGAGGAGGTGGCAGGTAAAGTACCTTTTTATGAGGAGAGGAAGCACTACTCTCCATACAAACTGAGTCTGGGTCAGCGCAGGTGGTTAACGCTAGTCATCGCGTGGGCTCACAAGCCTGACATAATATTGATGGACGAGCCTACGGCAGGGCTGGACTTAGGCTTGCTTAACTCTCTGTTCGAGCACGTAAGGGGGTTGAGTGAGGGCGGTGTTTCCTTCATAATATCCACTCACGACCCGAGAGTCCTCTTAGGACTAGCTGATAGATCCCTAGTAATTGATGGCGGTAGAGTTAAGGAGTTAGAACCCTATAAAGCGGCTTTAATGCTTGAGAGTATAGCGGGTGTTTATTGATGAAGGCTAGGTATAGGGAATCAACGCTATTCTTATACGCTTTAGGAGCCTCACTACTAGCGTTCGTGGCCAGCTCTGTCAAGTCGTTAATACTTCCTTCACTAATTAACGGAATCCTAGGTTTCGCTTTAGGAAGCAAGAAAATGCCTCAAAAATTGTTAGTGGCGCTCTTAATGCTTAACATGTGGGGAGCGTTCATTAACGGGCTCTACTTCCATAACGTCGGTGATGAGATCATATCTATTCAAGCAGTAACTATCAGGAGTGGAGCTGTGGAGTCCTTCCTGATAGTCACTCTGAGATTCTTTCTTATAGTTGGTTCCACCCTATTCATGCTAGGCTTAGTTAACGTGAGAGACTTAATAAAATCACTGGAGAGGGATTTGAGGATTCCTTCAGGAATAGCTTTCTCGATAGCGTACGCGTTCAGATTATTCCCTTTACTGAGTAAGGATTTAAGCGAGATTCGTATTGCTAGGAAAGAACGAGGACTTACCTCAGTAGTGTTAAGTCCTAAACACTTAAGAAGCATCCTACTCCCGATGCTCAATATAAGTTATGAGAGAGCTGTGTGGGGCGGTATCTCCGCAGAACTCAGGGGCTTAAGACTTAGGAGGGTATCTAGGAGGAAATCCTCAGGTCTCGGAGATCTCATCATATTGTCAGCCCTAGTCCTGCAATGGATTATCTCCTTCTACCTCTGAGATTAGAGGAGTGTCGTCCTGATATTACAAAGCTATAAATGTTTTTATTCTCTGATTATAATAGTATAGTGGTGAGGTCATGTGAGGACCGCTAGATTTACGAGTATAGACTTAGCTTTACTAGCAGTTGCGGGAGTCATAAGCGGTGTTATATTCACTGCTACTTGGATGATATATAACGTGTCGGAAGTCCTCGCAGGACCTGTAGGCGCTAGAATAATTAGCTATGGTTTGTGGTTTATTGGAGCTCCCTTAGCTGCCTCACTCCTGAAGAAACCTCTATCAGCTTTCTTAGGGGAGTTCCTTGGCGCTCTAGTCGAGACTTTAATAGCTCCTGCAGGAGGTATCACGAACGTGATTTACGGATTTGCTCAAGGACTTGCTTCAGAGCTAGGATACTTCTCGTTCAGGTATAAACGCTGGGACATACTCTCAGGAGCTCTTGCTGGGGCGTTAGCCGGTATCCCTGCGGTAGGCTTGGACGCACGTCTCTTCGGCGTGGTAGGGACACCCCTAGAGATGAGTTTATGGGTCATAGCCGCATGCGTTAGCGGAGCTATCTACGGTGCCGTAGTCTCAGCCGCGGCTCTGAGCCTGAGAAAATAGTTTTTGAATGTAGAGTGGCTGTCTTAGTTTTCATGATCATTGATGTTTAAGCTCTCTTAGTGTTATTAGGTATGATGATATTA
>DAIRVF010000023.1:0-12573 GCA_036802965.1 Zestosphaera sp. | reverse complement strand
GTATTAGACATGTTTAAGCCTCTGTAAGACATCTATGAATAATTTAAATCGTGTTAAAGCTTTATTAATTTTGGTCAAAAAGTATTTTGAGATGATATATATGAGGAAGATTTCGCTAAGATCTTCAAAAATAAAGCCATCGCCTCATAGGAGACTCGTAGCTAAGGTTGACGAGCTTCTTAAGTCTGGGAGAACTGTTTATAATTACTCGGCCGGCCAGCCAGGCCTCCCGCCTGATGAAGAATTAATAAAGGATTTCTATGATAAGCTCACTAAGAATCCTTTCAATCATTTTAGATATGTGTCCACGAAGGGGCTTTACGAGTTGCGTGAAGCTATTAAAGAAGACTTAAGGAGGTATGGTGGTTTCGAGGTAGATCCTGAGAACATCGTCATTACTTCAGGCGGGGTTGAGGGGATGAATCTCTCATTGATAACTACGACGGATCCTGGTGACGAGATAGTTTTGCTAGACCCGACGTACAGTGTGTATTGGGATTTAGCAGAGCTCTATGGGCTGAGGGTAAGGAAGTGTGGTCAGGTGATCGACGGGGGTTTCCAGCCTAGCGAGGAGTGTTTAAAGGAGTCTGTAAACAAGAATACTGCAGCCATCATAGTGGTCAGTCCAGACAACCCGACCAGTAGGATAATAAGAGAGGACTTGATGAAGCTCATAGCTGATTTATGCATAGATAATGACGTGTGGTTAATATACGATGAGGCTTACAAGCATGTAGTGTATGAGGGGGAGCATGTGTGGATTCAGAGATATTCTAGAACTATGGAGAAATTAATAAGCATTAACTCGTTCTCTAAAGACGTCGCAATACCTGGATTCAGGGTTGGATACACGTACGCGCCGAAAGAAGTAATAACTGAGATGGTTAAGATTAAGGGGCTCTTAAGCATTACCTCACCTGTTCCTGGACAGTGGTTTGCTTACTACGCGCTCACATCAGGTATAAAAGAAAAATACTTAAGTAAGGTCATCCCGATATATAGGTCTAGGAGGGACGCGCTCTACGACGCTCTAAAGAAATACTTACCTGAGGCGAAGGTGTGGAAACCGCCGGCCTCCATGTACTTATTCCCTGACATGACGCCCTACCTAGAAAGACTGGGGATGAATGATATTGATTTCACGTATCAACTAGCTGATAGGAAAGGAGTTGTTATGTTGCCGGGCTCTATATTTGGTGATCACGGAAATAACCATTTTAGAATAACTTTCGTGACTCAACCAGAAGATAAGCTTAGGAAAGGTATTGAGATAATGGCTGAGTTCATAAGCGAGCTAGAAAAAACATAGTTTTCGTTGTTTTAGAGTGTCTCAAAACCTTAACAATATATTCTCTAATGTACTCTCTTAATTCTTGTTAGGACCTCTTACTGAGATAATATTATATGGGGGTTAGAAACTGGTGCGAGTTAATTCATTTACAGAGTGTTTCGCAGGCGGGGTTTGTGTGGTAGTTTTCTTTAATCTAGTAAAAAAGCTTATTAACTCTGTAACAAGAGTTTTTAAGGTTTACGAGGGTGATTAAGACGGTAGATCTCGAGAAGCAGGAGGAGAAATGTCCTCCGGGTAAGGTTATTTACGATGAGGTTAGGGGAGAGTACATATGTACTGAGAGCGGTGAGGTTATTGAGGAAAGGGTTGTTGATCAAGGTCCTGAGTGGAGAGCGTTTACTCCTGAGGAGAAGGAGAAGAGGTCGCGTTCCGGCTCCCCACTCTCGCAGACATTACATGATAGCGGCATAGCCACCATGATTGATTGGCGTGATAGGGACGCTTCAGGCAAGAAGTTAGAGTTAGAGCGTAAGTTGGAAGCTATGCGTATGCGTAAGTGGCAGATAAGGACTAGAATACAGAATAGTATAGACAGGAACATAACTCAAGCCGCTGAGGAGTTAGATAGGTTAGCAGTAGAATTAGGACTTCCCGAAGCCATCAAAGACGAGGCCGCAACAATCTACAGAAAGGCTGTTGAGAGAGGGGTGGTTAGGGGCAGAGCAGTGGAGGCGGTTGTTGCTGCTTGTCTTTACATAGCTTGCAGACTCTACAAGCTACCTAGATCGCTTGATGACATCGCTGAGTATACTAAGACTCAGAAAAAAGAAATAGCTAGGTGTTTCAGGTTATTAGTTCGTGAACTCAATATTAAGATACCCGTCTCAGGAGCTAGTGATTACATACCGCAAATGATTTCAGCGTTAGGGCTTGGCGGGAGGGTGGAAGCAAAGGCTAAGGAAATACTTGAGCAAGCTAAGAGTACCGGGATTACGGCTGGTAAGGACCCTGCCGGGGTAGCCGCGGCAGCGGTCTATATCGCGGCCAGACTCTGCGGGATAAGGAAAACTCAGAAAGACATAGCTCAAGTAGCTGGCGTGACTGAAGTCACGGTAAGGAACAGGTATAGGGAAATAACTCAGCAACTAAACCTTAAAGTCCCGGAGGACGAGGAGGAATAATCCATAAAAAGATCTTACTCGGTTTCTATGAATATTATGCTCTCGGCAGGAATCCCGAACTCCTCAATAAGTATATTCCTGACTTTTTGTCTCTGATCACCCTGTATTTCTATGTGGTTATCCTTAACCGTACCACCAGTAGCTAACTTACTCTTAAGAACGGAAGCTACTTTCTTTAAATCATACGTTGATGGGTCTATACCCTCAATAATCGTGACCTCCTTACCAAACTTCCTCCTCTCTAACCTTATCTTAACAAGCTGTTCCTCAGCACCTAACTGAACGCAAAGTTCTTCCGGTAACCCACCACATAGGGAAACTATATCTACCTTACTCTTCTTACTCATCTCACACCCTACTTCATGTAATACATTTTCAAGAGTTTATAAAGATTTATGATATACTGAAGCGTTCACCGCCCGCTAAGTTTTATGATTTACTTGCTAAATATCTGCAGATACTTAGCGAGTGATTCATCACGCTTTCCTTAAGCCCCCTCACTAGCTCATCGAGATCATCTCAACTCCAACTACGTGCTACGGAAGTCTTATAAGCTTTTTCCACACTATGTGAGCATACAGCAGCCCCACGGCTCTGAGAAGTGTAGAAAGCATGAATTATTAATAGAAAGCTATGACCTAAGGTTTCTGTCCACAAAATATGTGGTTGTTTATTAACTTGATAGGGCTGACGTAAATGATTTTCTTATGGTATTCATAGCTTCCTCAACACATTCTTGTAGTTCTTCTTGAGTCGCTATGTAAGGATATCTGAATCTCCTCCATATGTAAGCTTTATGACTTACATTGCCTTCTGAGCCTTCATACCAGAATCTTATTATGACATCAGCTATCCTAGATTCTAGATTATAGCTTAGATTATCTGTGTAAGCGCCAATCCTAACAATTATTTTACCTAGTTTCTTTAGGTAATTCATCTGATTATAGAGTTCTCGAATATGGGTGTTAATGTTTGTTGTATGTCTAGGTATTTCAACCCCGTGAAAGACTATTATGTCAGGATTCAGTTTCTCAATCATTAATAACTCACGTATCACGAGTTGTGAGACACTGTATGAGAACGGGTTGATGCTTTTGAAGATAATGTAATCACTAATTAGTTTCTCAACCTGATCCCTACTAATTCCTTTATTAATGAGTTTATTTCTTAAAGCTTCCTGTGTTGATGTGGGTGGGTACTTATAGCTTATTAGGAGTAGTTTTAGATTCTCTTTCAGAGCTAAACCAAGTAACACTAACATTAAATCAACATAATCCGTGTCTGGTGGGTAGGTAATGTTTATGACCATGCCCTTATGTATGTGCATTAAAGTCTTTTGGAGTAGGTTGCAAGGCACCCCTATCTGTTTTCCTACTTCGTTAATTTCTTCCAGTATTGTCGGTATCCAGACTTCAACCCCTTTACCCTCACTTATCGAGAACGGTACTTCAGCAAGTAATATCGGTGCTCCCCTAGCTTTCCTGATCTCAAGAGTCCTAACTAGGAAGCCCTCATCTATTCTGTGCTTTAATATTAGGATCGCGTCAGAAACGAACTCTATGCTCCCTAACTCAATTGTTTGGGAACCGTACGGCATCTCAGCTATTAGTATGAGTAAGCCGTTGATTACTCGTGAGATAGTGTAGAAGAAGTTCTGTAGCCAAGACCTCTTCTCAATATTTTTCTCAACGATGTCTAGCAAAGGATTTAAGGAATCTATCACTACAACGGTGTGTTCTTCGGAAACAAACTTGCTTATTGTCTCAGCAACCCCCTCTATATCGAGTGACATAGGTATTTTAATGAATTTAAAGAGTCCTCTAGACTCTACATCCCTTAAATTAAGTCCTAGCTTACTCATGTATTCATATAGTTTCTCCTTATCTTCTTGCAGGGATATGTATAAGCATTTACGTCCTTTAAGAGCGTTAGAGTAACATATGGTAGAAGCCATGGTTGTCTTGCCGGATCCGGGATGCCCCGCTATAACTATATTGTATGGTGGGGAGATAAAGCTTCCTAGAAGCTTGTCTAAACCTTCTATACCAAGCTCCAGAGACTCACTAGACTTACTCACAGCATTAACCCTCAAGCACTTATCTCTTAGTTTCGAGAATATATATGGTGGGAGGGTTAAAAATAAAAACCTGAAGACTTAAATATTTTGAGCAGGCCCTTAATAAAAAATCATTAAATCATAAAAGAGGTATTAAGTCTGAGTGGCAGTAAGGGCATTTGCCGTTTAGGGATCTGTAGTCACCTGAGCAAACAATCACTTTATCGCTACCGCATTTACTGCATGTGTAGAGGATGTCTTTCCCTACGTGGAGAGACTTCCTACATATTATGCAGTTCTTAGTCACCCAACCTAGATGTCCCGACGCGTTCACACCCCTCAATATACCCATTAAACTCACCTAGCATTCTCCTGTAAACTAGTTAATAAGCTGATACATGATCAGAAGATCCGTTTAGGGTGGGCTGACCTCCTCCCAGCCCTGAAGGACGAGGCTTTCAGTTGTAACTCCAGCGATTTCAACAACCCCCACACCACAAAGCATACTGTCTCAATCCATAACAAGCTAACCCAAATTAACTTAGTAAATGTTACAGCCCCCACATGAGTCATCAGCTCATCAAGATACGTCTCAAGCACGCAACCATATAAAAACTTTTTAAACCAAGTGTTTCCATAGCTTCCAAATACCTCAAGTACTCGAACGAGCGAATAGTTCGGCTTTAGGAAATCACATATTATTAACTTTCGAATTGTTTTGTGTTTTAGAGGCTGATGTGTGATGCAACCAATTAAGGTATGTGCGGTCGGCGACGTACATGGTAGGAGGTATCTCCACATTTTTCAAGCCTCGCTAAGATCTATGGTTTTATTCAAGCCGGATGTATGTGTTTTCGCGGGTGACATGGTTGATGAGGGTAAGGCTGACGAGCTGGAAGTCATAGTTGATGAGGTTAAGATGAAATTTCCTAACACCCCGATCATATCGGTGTTCGGTAATGAGGAGTACCACGAGTATGAGGATGTCTTCATAAGCAGGTATCCCGAGTTGCTGTGGTTGAACGATTCCATGACCTTAATGAATATTAGGGGTGTGAGCGTTGCTTTCATAGGTTCTAGAGGCTCTCTAGATAGGTTGACGTACTGGCAGAAAAGAAATAAGCCGGAACTCAGGATAGTCTACATGGAGAGACCGAGAATACTTAAGTCTCTAATCGAGGAAGCTAAAAAACGCGCTGAACTCGTGGTGTTAATCACTCACTACGCGCCAACCTTCTTAACGGTTAAGGGCGAGCCTGAGAGGATCTACCCGTTCATGGGGTCGCAGTTAATGGAGAAGGTCGTGAAGGAGGTTAAGCCAGACGTCGTGATTCACGCGCACGCACATAACGCTAGGGTGGTTGAGGCATCAATAGGGGGTACGAAAATCTATAACGTATCACTACCAGCGAGGAAAGGCATAACGCAAGTGGAGATACAGCCTAGGAAAACTCTAGAGAGCTTTAAGGTAGGCAAGTAAGGCTCTAAGGTGATGGATTTAAATATAGTGAATCTTTGTAAACTTATGTTTCACTAAGTTAAATGCTTAGGAGGGCGTGGAGGCATGCTAATATGTGTGACCGGGATGCCTGGTGCCGGTAAATCAGAGATCGCTATGAGGATAGCTAAGCGTTTAAACGCTAAACTACTTAATATGGGTGATTTCGTCAGGTTAGAAGCTATTAAGAGGGGGCTTCCCATAGATAGGGAAAACCTAATGAGGCTAGCTAACGAGTTAAGAGAGGAGATGGGTCCTGACGCGGTAGCTAAGTTAATCCTAGCTAGTATTGCTGAGGGCTCTCTTTACGTGATTGACGGGGTTAGGAGCTTGGAGGAGGTTAATACGTTCAGGAGTAAGACTAATGCTATCTTAATAGCTGTTCATGCATCACCTAAGGAAAGATTTAGGAGGTTACTGAATAGGGGTAGGGGGGACGACCCCAAAAACTATCAAGAATTTCTTGAGAGAGACCTCAAGGAACTTAAGTTAGGTTTAGGGAACGTCATAGCTATGGCTGACATAATAGTGGTGAATCAAGGTAGGGATATAGAGTCAGTTGTGGAAGAAGCGTTAAAGATGATTGAGGAGGTTTTGAGGGATGTTCATGCTGATAGTGACGTGTGAGGTAAGGCCTACTGAAGACAAGGATAAGGTTGTGAAAGCCGTAACTAATCTTTTCAGCTTAAGCAAGATCGAAGTTGTTGAAGACTACCCTTATAACAAGCTAGTCGGTGAAAGCGACAAGATAGAGTCTCTGGTGAAGCTTCACAGACTCTTAAGACAGGAGAGGATCCTTGACGCCTTCAGGAACGTACTGCTCAATAACAAGGTAGGTAACACTACTGAGTTCAAGCTTAATAAGCAAAGTGCTTACGTTGGTAGAGCTACCTTAGTGACCTTAGACGGCGAATCACCGCTAGGCCCTATAGTAGTTAGGATAATCAGTGATAAGATAGATGAGGTAATAGATTGGCTAGCTCCTAAGACAGTGGGGGGTCATCCCACACAGGAAAGGAGCATGCCGAAGGTATAGGCGATGTCTTCACCGCCGGCACCAAAGTAGGGGGTGTGAAATCGTTGAACGAGTTGCCGGAGGATATTGTCTTGAGAGCTTTAATGCTTGGCTTGATACCTGCCTTATTGACTTCCTTAGGAGGGCTTGTAGGATTAATTGGATCTAAAGGTCGTGAGAAGCACTTAGATGTGGGATTAGGATTCAGCGCTGGAGTCATGGTCGTGGCTTCATTCACGAGTCTTTTACTACCTGCTATTAAGTTAGGCGGAGTTTCTTTAGTTACGGCAGGATTCTTAGCAGGTGTGGCACTCATTGTTTTTCTGGATAGAATTATACCGCACGAGCATTTACTGAAGGGTTATGAAGGGCCTTCGTTCATGAAGGATAGAATGAAGCACGTATGGCTCGTGACCATGGCTATCTTAATACATAATCTGCCTGAAGGCTTAGCCGTGGGCAGTTCCTCCGTCGTTAGCTCTCCCGTAGGTCTCGCCACGGCAATAGCTATAGGGATTCAGGACATACCGGAAGGATTCGCGGTCTCCTTCCCGATAGCTATAGCAGGGAAAAGTAAGAAGAGAGCTCTAGGCATTTCCGTATTGAGCGGCTTAAGCGAGACTTTAATGGCGGTGGTGGCGGCGTTGCTGTCTTCTATGACAACTAGTTTACTGGTCTTAACACTATCTCTTGCCGCTGGTTCGATGATATACGTAGTTAGTCATGAAGTAATTCCGGAGACACATAGGCATGGTCACGAAAGTCTCTCAACGCTTGGCTTCATGTCAGGATTTATAATAATGTTGTGGTTGGATACGATACTAGGTTGATACTTGAGCAGGCCAAGAATATTTTAGACGTTAATGAATAGATATTCTTGAGTGATCTGTTTGGGAAGGTGTCTAACGTTAATTAACGGTAAGATTTACCTATCATACAGTCCTTTAAAAACTTCCGAGTCTTTGGTGGCCGCTGGCGGTAGGGTTATCTTCACCGGCAGTAGATCAAGTGCTTTAGCGATTAGCGAATTACTTGGGTGTGATTTAATTGATTTAGAGGGTAAGGTAGTTTTACCGGGATTTATTGACGCGCACATGCACTTAGACGGGGTTGGGATGTCTCTGAGCACGGTTGACTTAAGAGGTGTTAGGAGTATTGATGAACTTAAGGATAGGGTTAGAAGATTCGCTGATAAGCTAGGCTCGTGGGTTTTCGGGTATGGATGGGATCAAGAATTCTTTAAGGAGGGTAGGTGGCCTACCCGTTGGGACTTAGACGAGGTGGTTAGTGATAAGCCTGTGTTATTAACTCGTGTCTGCGGGCACGCGGCAGTGTTGAACACTAAGGCTATGGAGATCACGGGACTCATAGATAGTGACTCCCCTCACGTGTTAAGAAATGAGAAGGGGGAGGCAACAGGCATTATTAGAGAAGAAGCTCTTGACATAGCTAAAAACAAATTTAGGGAGTCTCTGACGATAGAAGATCATAAGAGATTCTTGGAGGAAGCGATTAAATACGCAGCCTCTCTCGGGGTAACTACGGTAGGTTTTGTAAGCGTTAACGAAACAACCTTTAAAGCACTTGAAGAACTCAGGTATGAAGGTAGGCTATTCATCAGGGTTAGAGCTTACCTTAACCCAGGGAGAAACAACGACCTGTTATCAACCCTTAAGAAATTAGGTGTGAGGAGTGGTTTTGGGAATGATTACCTGAAGATTTGCGGCATTAAGATATTTGTTGACGGCTCTTTAGGTGCTAGGACTGCGTGGCTCACAGAACCATATAGTGATGAACCAAATACTCGCGGCTCTCAACTCATAGACGAGAAAACCCTAGAAAAACTTGTTAAGGAAGCTCATGAAGCAGGTCTTCAACTAGCTATACACGCTATAGGTGACGCAGCCATTGACCTAGTCTTACGTGTTTACTCAAGAATTAAAGACTCACGTGAGTCTAGACATAGGATTGAACACGCATCTGTTGTAAGGCCTGATCAAATCACTAAGATCGGGGAGTTAGGTACGCCGCTAGTGATTCAACCACATTTTGTCATAACGGATTGGTGGGTACTTAAGAGACTCGGTAGCTCAAGAGCTGTTTGGGTTTATCCCTTCAAGACTTTAGTTGATTCAGGAGTGCCTCTAGGTATTAGTACGGACTCCCCAGTAGAGCCTCTAAATCCTTGGGAAACTGTTTACGCGGCAGTAACTAGAGGCGAGCACGATAATATAGAACTCTCTAAACATACCCCACACGAAAAGCTATCGCTTACGGAAGTCCTACACTTATACACTTATGGCTCGGCTTACGTCTTAAGAGAAGAAAGCAGTATAGGAAGCTTAGAGGTAGGTAAGCTTGCTGACTTCATAATAGTGGATAAAGACCCTTACGCAATCGACGAGAAGACGCTACGGGAGATTAAGGTTTTAGCGACTTACGTCGGTGGCGTGAAGGTATATGAGCACTTAACTTCCTCATCCTAAAGAGGGATGGATGGGGTCTGGGCTTCATAGGGGTTTATATGAGTTTATATGAACCCCTCTGCCCTTGGCTTCATCGCCCTCAGGGTTCCCTTTCATCAGGGCCCGTGTCACGGGGCTCTGCCCGCTTAGGGCGACCCATTAATTACTCATAGCTAGAAGTACAAGCCTACGACGCTTAAAGCTCGCTTCACTGCCTTGATCCACGAGTCGGGTGGTTTTCCGGGGCTTCTTAAGTAGTAGGCTTTTTTAAACCATTCTGCCCTGTTCTCAGATATTATGACTGGCACATCAGAATTTCTCAGTATCCCTTCGTCAGCAGGGTTATCACCTAACCCTATAACTAGCGTTTCCCTCCCAACCACGTTAATTTGCTTCAGGAGCTCGCGTGTCGCCCTATCCTTATCCGCCTCTAGTATGTGTACCGCTCTCCCAGTCTGGACTGTTTTAAGGCTCGTGTTTCTAATCACGGAGCTTATGAAGTTCCTGCAGGGGTTGTGTTGTGTAATGAATACCTCGCTATATAGTCTCGCTTGAGATAACTTGATTAATTCCGTAGGTATTCCTAGAGCTCTCGACACGTTCTCTGGCTCCGCTTTACTGAGTCTTAAAGCTTTCCCTAAGCAATCCGGGCTTCCCTCTATGTACGTTAGTAATTCTTCGTAGATACTTATAGGATTACATAACTCTAAAAATTCGTAATTACCTGCCACTTGTTTGGGGCTCCATCTTAAGAAGCCTCTGAGCGCGTAGATAACGCAGCCTCCCTCGATTACGTATGCTGGGAAATTATGGTTTAGCTTACTCATCAATTCCTCAACCTCGATGAATGTCTTGAACGTTACTGGCACGACCTCAACTCCAAGCATCCTCAACTCACTTAAGAAACTTCTTAACTCCTCTACCGAACTCTCCTGCGTTATAGGCAGCATAGTGTCGTCTACGTCTGTAAGTATCACCACCTTACCGCTCAACCTAAAATCCGTAAGCAACCGAGAGTTCACTCCTTGATAATACCTCATCAAGGAATTTCCTAGCGTTTATTTTAGGGTATTCGTAAGTTCTTGGCTTAGGCGGTTCCTCCTCATACGAGAACTCCTTCAATATCTTGAGTACCATGTTTTTGAGGTGTTGGTCTGCCAGCCTAGAATGATATATAGCTCCTAAACTCTCCGCAAGCATTTCTATTACGTGTAACTCACCTTTCTGTGAGTGAAGATGCGGGTTTCTCGACTCTATCTGAAATATGTCTATAGTATTCGGTAACGCCTTACACAAGCCCTCCCTCAAGCCGACATAACAATTCTCAAGTAAGTACACTAACTCGTAAGTTTCTATAGAGTATCTAGAAGCGAAGTTAAGCATTTTGGCTAGCTCTATACTCATGGCATGTTCGCCGCTATTACTAGTTTTTATTATGTCCGTCTCGAACCTCCTCCCCCTTGAGAGAGCGTTATTAAGCACATTACTCACTATGCTGGATACACGCCCCCACCTTCTCAGAAGGAATTCCTCCCCATACCAGCCTTTAAATCCCCATGAAACGCGCACCATCTTATAAGGTGATTTACTCATAGCTAGGGCTGTGTAGTAGATGAGTGCGTATTCGAGTACGGCCCCAGGAACGTAATTATCGCTGTCTATATACCCTACATACCTGGAGTTAATACCTTCAGCGACTAGGGTGCCTATTAAGAGACCCTCACCCTTACCATCCCTAACTAGCCCCTCAGACTCGTCTACTAAGCCAGGAGCTTCATCCTTAAGTAACTCCGCTATGAGTGGATCTTTCTGGTGTAAGATTATGATGGATCTCCCAGACAGCTGGTAGAGATTCTTAACTATGTCAGCTTCACTAGAGTAAACGTCGAGAGGCCTAGTAGAGGAGTTAGACACTACTATAAGGGGTGAATGTAGGGGGACTGCGCGAAGAACTCCTTCTAATACTAAAGGGTCCTCATCTCTGACAGGAACGACTACCGCCGTAGACTCAGCAACTCTAACTAAGTTCTCCGAAGTTAAACAAAATGCACCGTGCTTCCTCTCGAAATCAACGCCGAAAAGAGAAACAGTCCTAGTAACATCATATATCTTGACAGCACCATATGTCTCAAACTTAAATGGAAGTCTAACGAGCAATCCAACCCCCACTAATATATGTTAACTTAATTAAAAATATCGTACGCCCCCACACTTGAAAGGAGGAGACCGCATCTGCTTTGTTTGTAGTTCACTGCGTGACGTTTAATTTGACTGAGTTCATGAGGGATGGTTGACGTTTCTCCACAGCGGATGACGAAGGTTCCGAGTCTTCCGGGCTTCCTATCATTTTTCCAGTGCTTCCTCACGAGCGCGGCATCACTTGCTCAGACCCTACCGTCCTTACGGAATGTCTACAGGTATTTGTGGGCATCAGCAATATTTATAAGGGTGAGATTTTAGTTTTCTTATATGTGGTGATATATTGGTAACGGCTGAGTACGTCATATTCGTTACTATTGCGGGAGTTATGTTAGGAACTTTCTATGGGTTAGCTACAATAGGTCTTAGCTTTACTTTCGGGATTTTAAGGATTCTTAATAGTGGTCACGGAAGTTTCGTGATGATCGGTGCGTACGTTAGTTACTGGTGTTTCGCGTTATTAGGGCTCTCCCCCTTGGTTTCGTCATTGCTGGCTTTCGTTGTTGGGTTCTTCATAGGTTTTGCACTGTATCACGGTCTTATATCTCGCGTGCTTGGTGGTCCAGAACTAATCTCACTTGTTTTAATGTTTGCTTTCGGGATTTTCTTGCAGGAGGTGGCTAAGTTTTCTTGGAGTGCTTCGCCGCGAGGGTTCACATGGGGTTTAGGAAGCATTAACATATTTGGTTATGAGTATCCCTTGACGCGCTTAATCGGGGGTGTGGTTAGTGCGGTAATAGTTCTAGTGCTTTACGTGTTCTTATTCAGGACTAAGTCCGGGAACGCGATCAGGAGTGTTGTGGAGGATCCTGAGGGGGCCGCGTTGTGCGGGGTTAATGTGAGCAGGGCTTACGCGTTAAGTCTAGCT
>DAIRVF010000022.1:0-12616 GCA_036802965.1 Zestosphaera sp. | reverse complement strand
TACTACTATACACGAAGAACTGGCAAGAAGGTCTGGGAATGGGTTACGGCTGGATCTCCTTCGCAATATCTTTATCGTCCGGCAGGCACCCTCTCGTGGGGATAGCTACCTCAATAATATTTGCTACACTCATCAGGTACGCGTACGTACTTCAGGACGTGCTAGTGGGGTACGGAATAAGCATATCAACCTTCATAGTCATCGCACTCCCGTTCATAGCGGCAGTATTCATACCCCTCGTAGTTACCGCGATTCCGCAACTGCGCAGGAGGTTCGCACCGCCCAGACACCTAGGAAAGATCTTCTTTAGCGAGGAAAGATCTGTCTGAAACCACTCAGCTTATCGCATGCTGTGACACAACACTGAAACCTCCGAGTTCTGAAGAGCTAATCATAAAAACAAACTGGCGGGGATTTCACGTTTCAATAATTCTTAAAGACTGTATCCAATATTAGTTGGGTTAGGGTGAATGACTGAGAAGATCGTTAAGAAGGTTGGTTTGATAGGTAAGGGCTCCTTATCGGTGGTCATACCTAAGAAGTGGGCGGATTCCATGGGTGTGAAGCCTGGTGACGAGATAGGTTTGATTTTTAACGGCTCTAAAATAACTTTAGTACCTCACACACAGGAAGAGTCTGAGAACGTCAACATATTAATTGAAGTCGACGACCCGGATTTAGCCTTAAGAAAACTCATAGCCTCATACGTTGAGGGAGTTACTAAAGTTAAAGTAAGAGCTGAGTACACGGAGCTACTTAAGATCTCTGAGAAGCTCAGAGAAAATATCTCCATGTTTATGCTTAGGGCGGAGCCTGGCTCAAAAATACATGAAATACTGTTTAACGACGTGAAGACGGACATGCCGTCCACACTGAAACTCATTGAATCAATAACTACTGAATTTTTGGAAAGCTTGGTTAGCAAGGATTACGAGAAAGCTTCTATGTATTATAAAGAGTTCATGAGGAACTACCTCTACTTCTTGAGAAACCTGAAACTCAGCCTAGCCGAGAACAGCGTCGAGCCTTACGAAGCCGTAGATCTACTACTCTCTATAGAATACATTAAAGAACTAGTAAATACCTTCCTTAACGTACGGAAACTCACCCCCTCAGAAATGAAGTGTGTTGAGGAACTCGTGGAATTAGCCGAAGGATCTATAAACTCCTTGCTAGCTCAAGACGTAGACGCAGCCGTTAATACCGCAAGTAACATACTTAAGCTACTTAAAAACATAGACGTGGAAACCGATTTCTGCAGGAGGTGCTCATACCTCATATCGAAAATCTCGGAATTAGTTCTAGGACGTTGCATAAGGAATAAAGCGTGTAGGTGTAAGCATTTTTACCCTAAAGTGTGAGTCTCATAACACGCGTAAAATCTCGTAATCCCTGAGTTAGATTCCTCCTTAATTAAACTTACTTTTAGGTAAGTAAGTTTAATTAAGTTCTCTTTATATAGATTGAACCCCTTTAGTATAGCTAGGGGTAGCCGTGTATTACGAACAATCAAAAACTTATTTGCGGGTGCCTCAGTCAGGCGTCGTGCTAGACTCTAGGAGTTACCTCAGCGTCGTAGATAGGGTTATTCATAAGTATGGCTCTGACAGGGGTAAGCTAATCAACATGCTTCAGGAAATACAGAGGGAGTTTCAACACCTTCCTAGACAAGCTCTTGAGATATTGTCTGTTAAGCTAGGCATCTCATTATCTGAGATCATTAACGTTGCTACATTCTATCATCAATTCAGGCTGGAACCCGTTGGGGTCTACGTTATTCAGGTATGCTTCGGCACAACATGCTATCTTAAGGGGTCTTCGGAAATTTACGAATCTATGAGGAAGATGCTTGGTTTGAGGGAAAGAGAGAACACAGCCAGAGACGGCACTATAACTGTTGAGAAAGCTAGATGTTTTGGTTGTTGTAGCCTGGCTCCAGTCATTATGGTTACCTCCTCAGATGGGAGCGAGAGGTATGTTCACGGCAGACTCAACGTATCTGAGAGTAAGAGGGTGGTTCTAGACTACAGATCGAAAGCTTTGATGAAGTTAAAGGGACTTAAAAATGGGTGAGGCTTTAGACTTAGGTGCAGGTGTTCAGAAAGTTAGTGAATTCATAGTTAGGATACCCTTAGCTAGCTGTACTCTGGCGGCCGGTGCCGGCAAAGTGCTAGAGTCTATTGAGAAAGCTTTAGGAAAGCTAGATCTTGACGCAAGAATCAAGAAAACTGGGTGTATGGGTTTATGTTACCTAGATCCTTGGATAGAGCTAGAGTCAAGTGGATTGCCGCCGGCAATATACGCTAACGTCAAGCCGGATCAAGTCGAGAGAATAATAAGGAGGTATGTCGAGGGAGACTTAAGCGATGCCTTAGCAGTCAGGGGTGAAGCGAATGGATTCAAGGGAGTGCCATCCCTTAACTCTTTGCCTGAGTGGAGGCTTCAAGTAAGGTATGTCTCAAGAAACTGCGGCTTCATAGATCCTGAGTCAATAGAAGATTACTTGAGAACTGGAGGTTACTCAGGTCTTAGGAAAGCGCTTAAGTTAGGTAAGGAAGAAGTGATAGAGGTTGTAAGGAAATCCGGTCTTAGGGGTCGTGGGGGAGCGGGATTCCCTACATGGCATAAGTGGAGGATAGCGTACGAGCAGAGAAGTGATATCAAGTACGTGATTTGCAACGGCGATGAGGGAGATCCAGGAGCTTTCATGAATAGATTGCTGGCTGAGTCAGACCCCCACAGAGTTTTAGAAGGGTTGATTATAGCAGGTTATGCCATAGGCGCTTCTAAGGGCTACATATTCGTGAGAGCTGAGAAGCCTCTCATGGCAGATAGACTTGAGGTAGCTGTGAGGCAGGCTAGAGACTATGGCTTCCTGGGCGAGAAGATACTGGGTAATAACTTCAGCTTTGATGTAGAGGTTTATAGGAGTGCCGGCGCTTTCGTGTGCGGTGAGGAGACAGCTCTCATCGCTGCGATAGAGGGTAGGTCTAGAACTAGGCAGAGACCGCCTTATCCAGCAACAAGCGGCTTGTGGGGAAAGCCTACAGTAATAAATAACGTCGAGACTCTCGCGCATGTAGCAACTATTTTCCAGACGGGTTTAGAGGAATTCACTAAGTACGGGACTGAGAGATCTAAGGGAACCAAGATGTTCTGCGTGACTGGTTCTGTTAGGAAGACCGGCGTGTACGAGGTCCCCATAGGTACTAGGATCCGTACCTTAGTATATGAGTTAGCCGGGGGTCCGCCGGACGGGAGGTCGGTTAAGGCGGTTCAAGTTGGTGGCCCGAGCGGCGGGTGCATACCGGCCGATCTGCTTGATTTAGAGTTAGATTACGAGACCCTACAGTCCTACGGTGCCATAATGGGTTCCGGAGGACTCGTGGTAATAGATGATACTAATTGTATGGTTGACGTGGCTAAGTACTTCATCACGTTCACTCTAGCGGAGTCTTGCGGTAAGTGCCTACCATGTAGGGTGGGGGTGAAGATACTTGGTGATATACTCGAGAAGGTGACGTCAGGTACTGCGACCCTAGAAGATCTTGAGATCTTGAGAGAGCTCGGGGAGGGTATTATGAAGTCTTCCCTGTGCGCGTTAGGGGGTACAGCACCTAATCCGGTGCTGTCTACGCTCAGATACTTCAAGAACGAGTATGAAGAACACGTAGTCATGAGGAGATGCCCGGCTAAAGTATGTTCTAGGCTGGTGACTTACGAGATAAACCCGGCTAGGTGTAGGGGGTGTGGGCAGTGCGCTAAGAATTGTCCGGCAGGTGCGATCAGCGGCCAACCAGGTAAAGCATTCAAGATAGATATGAGTCGCTGTACTAGGTGCGGTCAATGCCTGATAACCTGCCCATTCGGTGCGGTGATGAAGGTGTGATCACATGGTTAGGGTTTACGTGAATAATAATGAGGTCGAGGTACCTCAAGACGCCTTAGTCATCGACGCTATTGAGAAAGCTGGGTATGAGGTCCCGACCCTATGCTACCTTAAAGGTCTCTTCAACGAAGCTACTTGTAGGATATGTATTGTCAAGGTTAACGGGAAGGTCGTGCCATCATGTAGGTTCCCCGTTTTCGAAGGCGCTAGGATCATAGTAGACGATAGTGAGTTAAGAAGGTTAAGGAGGATTAACCTAGAATTACTCCTAGCTACACACGAGATTAACTGCTGGTCTTGCGTAAGGAAGGGTATGTGTGAGTTACTTAGTCTCAGTAAGAGATTAGGGGTGGAGGGTCTTCCTGTGTGTAGTGAGTGTCCGTTGCGGGGGCGCTCCTGCCTGGTTTTGAAAGGCTTTCCGTGCCTAGGTCCTCTGACAGTAGCTGGATGCGATGCTGAATGCCCTAGGAGGGGATCCCCGTGCATCGGGTGCAGAGGTTATATTACGAGTGAGGACGTGTGGGTTAGGGCTCTTGAAGAATTCTATAAAGATAATGTTAGCTTAAATGAGCTCAAATCATTAATTAGTTTCTTCTGGTCATACCTACCGCAAAACCTTCACAGACTCGTGAGGGAGGTGAGTAACGTTGAGTATTAAGCTTACTTCAGAAGTAGTGAGGGTTGCTGGAGAATCAGAGATCCTAGTCTCGATAGAGGGAGAAAAAGTTAAGGTAGAGTATGATAGCTTAGCTAGCCTCAGGTCTTTCGAATCCTTAGTTATAGGGCGTAAGTACTGGGAAGTGCCATATGTGGTTTCCAGGGTGTGCGGGGTCTGTAGCCACGCTCATTTCTGGGCGTCAAACTTAGCTATGGAGTCAGCTCTAGGGATTAAGGTAGATGAAGCTACTTCAATTCTTAGAGATGTTTGCAATAAGCTTCAGATACTTCAAAACCACATAATACATCTGGGATTCCTAGTCCCGCCAGACTACGAGTATTTGGTGAAGAACGATAAGTATGTAAACACATTACTCAAAGTAAATAAGGTGGTTAACGAAGCTCTAAGGTTATTAGGTGGTAGGCTAACCAACCCAAACGTGTACATCCCCGGAGGTTTCACCGAAGATCTGAAACAATCGGTGATTAAGAAGGTCATGAACCTCCTGGAAAGCGTGGGTAACGACTTAAGAGAATTAGCTAACATTATATTGGGTATCGAGCTCCCGGAGCTTGCGGATCCGTCCCCTGAGTACGTCTCCCTAAGGAATTCACCCAGCGTGACAGTACCTGTTGAAGGACCCTACGTCATAGACTCTAGCAAGAACACATATATTGTCTACGAAAACTACCGTGAAATCTTCGTTGAACGTTACCTGGACTTATCAATGAGTAAGAAGTGTTTAATGAATGGTGAGAAGGTTTTCCACACTGGTGCTAGAGCTAGATTAATTAATTACTTGAGGGGTGGGTCAGGCTTAAGTAGTGAGCTCAGATATCTCATAGCTGGGTATGAACAGCTCTTTAAGAAAAATCCGTTCTCCAATATTTACGCGAAAATAATTGAGTCACTACTCATACATGAGAACCTACTGCAAACGCTATCCTCGCTAGATACAGGAAAACTTAGTAGGGTGAGGCCCGGCAATAATTTTAGTGGTGGTTTCGGTGTCGGGATTGTTGAAGCCCCTAGAGGTCTTTTAATACATTATTATGAGTTAAACCCTGAGATGAGGGTGATTAAGGCAGACATAATAACGCCTACAGTAATGTTCTCGAAACACATAGAGGTTAGTAGTGAGGCTTTAATAAAAAGTTTGTTAGCCAGCAAGGAGGAGCAAAACGAATCACTAATTAAAAGATTTGTTGAAGCTCTGGTCAGAGCTTACGACCCGTGCATTCCTTGCGCGGTCCACGTAATTAAGATGAAGGGGTGAGTCGAAAGTGTCTGTTAGGTTAGCGGTAGTGCCTCTCTCAAGTTGTGATGGGTGTCAGTATAATCTCTTGAATGAGGAATTCCTTGATTTACTGAAAGGACTTAACGTCAAGCTAGTTTTCTGGCCTTTGTTAGGGCTGGGAGACGGTGCGGAAATCTACGATATAGCGTTAGTTGAGGGATCCGTAATGTCAAGCAAAGACTTGAAAACTCTTCTTGATGCGAGGAAGAAGTCAAGGGTTTTAGTAGCTATGGGTGCTTGCGCGTTGTTAGGAGGTGTTCAAGCATGGTCAAGTAATTCGATTTCGAGGAAACTAGGGGACGAAGTAGGTTTCTCCAGACCCGTAAATTATTATGTTAAGGTGGATCACTACGTTAGGGGGTGTCCAGTAAACGTAGGCGAGGTAATTAAGTTACTGAAATCATTGATTAGTGGTGACTTAATTTACGTCGGTGGTAGGAGGTTTAATTACGTCAGCAGGGATAGTTTCAAGATTAGCGGCTCACTTCTTGAGATAGAGACTTCTAAGTGTGTTGTCTGCGGCAGGTGTGTTGAAGCTTGCTCATTGATAGGCGCTAAAGCACTAAACTACGTTTTTAAGGGAATACAGACAACTATCTCCACACCATATCAAGAGTCTCTAGAGAGTGCTGGGTGCGTTAATTGCGGGCTTTGCTTTGCTTACTGTCCGGTCGGGGCAATAAGCCTTAAAACTAAAACGGAGGATCTACTAGATAAGATACGCGAAGGATTTTTAAGAGTAGCTTACATAGAGCCTGAAGCGCTGGCATCTCTTATAGAGTCAGACAATCTTGAGTTAGGACAAGTGATTTCAGCAATTAAACAGATTGGGTTTACGAAGGTATTCATATACTCAAACCTCTGCGAGGCTAGAAACAGTGTTGGGGGTGAGATCCTGGCAAGATCGCCCGTAGAGTTCTCAATACTCAGCAAACAAACTCCTGAACATAGTGTTTACTTACTCACCCCAAGAATACCCCAAGACTCTGTATACATATCTCAATGCGTCTCGTGGAGAAATGTCGTGAACTCGTTAACTACGCGCGAGCTCCAATTACTCATAAGGGGGTTAGGTATAGAGAAATTAGGTTCAGAAAGACCTGATGGCGTGGTAAGCTGCTGGGGAGACGTTATTTTGGTTAGCGGGCTCAAGGACATGAGGCAGGCATTGCTGAATCCTGAGAAACCTATTGATAAGAGGATAGTCTTTGAGGCGTGTCCGGGAGGTTGCCTCTTAGGTGGAGGGCAATCAATCAACAAGTACAACGACCTAACTAAGGTGTTAGCAAAAAGGAGAGAAATACTCAAGAAAATTACAACTGAAAACCTAATCCCACAGGGCTTACCTCGCTAGGTCTGTTGTTAATCGCTGAGCTAGCTGCCTAACTCTTTAAGTGTTTTGAATCCTCTCTCCGTAAGCCTATATATGGACTTACCCCTAGAATAGATCTTTTCAACATACCCTAATTCCCTAAGTTTCTCTAGCCTTCTCCAAACCACGGATTTGTTTAGTCCCGTTGTTTTACTCAAATCCGATAAAGTTGCTTCACCCGTACCTAAGGCTTTAAGAATTACTTTATCGCGTTCGTCGAAACCATACTCTAGCAGAGGTTCTATCTCGGGCGCTTTCTCAAACCTTCTCTTCATGATGAGGAACATCAACAGAGCTGTTGCCGCCGCGGCAGCTAAGGCAAGGATGAGTATGGTTGAGGTCACTGCACCCTCAGAGGTTTGCGGACTCGTTTGAGGACCGGGGGTTGTCGTGGTTGTTTCCATGAGAGGGAGTAATAGGAAGCTTATCTCGTAAGTGCCTCCCTCACCATAACTCAACACTATATAAAACTGCTTGCCTGACGAGTCGGTAATAGTGTTTATTTTTGGTGAACCGTTGAAATAGAGGAGAGCTGAGTTAGGCGGCAGTATTACTTCAGCAGGACCTAACGGATTTATGACTGTGTTGACTTGAACCTCGTTAAGCACCTCCCCTACTACAGCCTCATACTCCACTGTCACATTACTCAAGTACGTTGTGTTAACAATTATTTTCCCGTCTGGTTTAAAAACGTAAGGTAACGGAATCCCACCATTTGAGAAAACAGTTATTGTCTCATTTACGTATCCACTCTCAAGTTTTATCTCAACGAAATCCTTGCCGGTCACATTATATACGATCCTTATATCGGCATGCCCGTCAGGGTAGAGGATATAGGTACAGCTCACATTATCAGAGCCTCGTGAAGTTAAGTTCGTAAATAACAGTAAACCGACTACTAGAATAATCGTTAAGGTTAGATAACGCTTCCTCTCACTCACATGTAATCCCTCTCACCTTGAGTAATCTTAAGCAAACAATTAAATATTTAAACGCTGAGTCATTAGCCAGGCGAAAACAAGTTTAAAGCATCTTAGCTAGTTTGAGGAGATGCGATGGCGGGAGCAAGATTAGCAGGCCTTGAAGTCTTGGCGTATTAAAACCCTCGTAGACTCTCCAACAATTACATACTTTGTCATGGTCAGTCAAGAATCTCTCAAGAAACTCCTCAAACTTTCTAGGTGATTTTATGTATACGTAGCTAACTGCTAGGAAAATTAGGTATAAGTCCCAAGCCATGTGTTGCGTTTCCGCCTTAGGTATAGCTTGCTCCGCGTCTATCACATAAACCGAGTTATCGTTACGTACTAAGAAATTAGTTAGTTTGACGTCTCCTAGCGCCCATCCCTCCCTGTGAATCTCCCCTAACGTTTTACCTAGTTTATCTGCGTCAATATCCGTATCTAGCGCCCTACCCTCCACGTACTCACGCAGCATTCTGTGATTCTCTCTATCAACCTCAACTATCTTAGGCGTTTTAAAGAATTCCCACTCTCTGCTGAAGAAAGAGAGTTCCCTCTCCAACCTCTCTGCGGGGTCGTAGGTGAATGGGTAAACGAAACTTAAGAAAGTACTTAAAGGAAACCACTTAAGAGACATTTCTTTAGCGAAGTTTTTCAGTACGTACTTGACACCAGACCTCTCAATAACCTCAGACTGGGAAATCATCTTGTCTAATAAGTTGATGAGTCCTAACCTATTCACCCTTAATCAACCCACCCTAGATAGTAATTTATTACCACGTAATTAAGTTTCCTTAGGGTGAGTGCAGTGGCTTACTACCAGAGCAGGAAACAGCTTGTTTTCACACTCATGTACTCTCAAGTACTTATCCTTAGCCTAGCTATCATAAACGTGTTCTACCCCCAATACTATCAGTACACCTTCATAGTGTTCTTTATAGTAGCAATACTCTTTACGGGCTGGAGTGTGAGGAAATCAAGAATAGGCGGTAACGTATCGCCGAGCGAGATAAGAACCGGCAGACTACTTTTCAAGGCTTCAAGGAATGACGTTCTAGAACTCCAGAGCAAGGACGCGGAACTCGTTTCCGAGTTAAAGCCCATACTTAAAATCTCATTACTTAATTTAGTGATATTCCCGGTATTCTTGATATGGTATTGGTGGTATTTCGACTTCATTAGGGCTCTAGCCATAGAGGTAGCTGAGCATAGGTTCTTAGCGTATTTAATAGGATATGAGGTCCCATACGGTCTTGTTCAGGTAATAAACCTCGCGGGGAGGAGAGCTGTCAAGTCCTTCGTTCAAGTCGTTGCAGAATATGAAGTCTACGATAGGGGGATCGTAGGAACTGGAATCACTTTAAAATTCCCTCTGAAAGCAGATCAGTATAGGGTAGAACAAAACACGAAAAGGATGTACGTAGACTTAATCCAAGCACCAAGTGGTGGCAGAGCATCCATTAAACTGAGATTCTACACGAAAAACCCGGAAAGACTTAGCGATATACTGAAGAAGTATGCTTTAGCCACATAATAAAGATCTCATAACTAAAAGCACCTATTCTAAAGACCTAGAGAGAAGCTTTCGCAACGATAAGTTGACGATAAGGAAGTGATTAATAGCTCGCCAGAGAATGATGCCTTAAAACTATTTTATTGCGTTGGTGCGTGAGCTATCTAGGGATGATAATAAAGCCAGCCCCTTGTTGCTTAGCCTCACGTGAGTTCCCCTTTCCTCACTCTCTATCACGATCAACCCTACCTGAGCTAACAGAATTAAGTCATTCTCTAAGTCTTTAGAGTAGGGTCCGAAAGAATATTTCACGAAATCGTAACCGAATTTAATGCCTCTCTCGTTCTGCAACTTATAGACCGTTTTGTGGAGTTCTAGTAAGCTGCCCGTATTTTCCTGCTCTTTGATTATCCTTAACAACCACAAGAGCGGTAACTTACTCTCCAACATTTTTACTCACACAACAATTCTGGCTTAATGATCATATAAAAGACTTCACCCGCTTAACAACTTAATCCTTTCAACGACACTTCACTTTGTTTTTAATAAAAGCATGAAGTATTAAGAAGTGGTACTCAATGATTTAACCACGTAACTAAATCCTCAGCTGTATGCTTCTTCGTTCACCCACCGCATCAAAGCCATTAAAACAGATAACTTAGTTAGGTAAGTTCTGTCTAGTAGCCCCTTAGAAAGCAGGTAGATGACGCCCTCGCGTTCACCGATATTCACTATATTGTAAATTTTAGCGACAGCTTCCTCTAATTCTTTAACTTCTTTATTTGTGATTAGTCTCATTAACTTGCCTGGTACTTGAAACCCTGGTGAGAAGCCTATTGATTGACGCTCCCTCGAGTCCCTAATCAATGTCACCTGTATGTCGACGTACGTGTTAGGCATAACCTCTATTATCCCTGCCTCAACCCCCACATAGAAATCGCAGTCCTTATGTAATAATGAGGCGTAAACCCTCTCTAAAGCGCCTTTGACGATCTCGTCAAGTCCTATGGGCTGTGGTGTTAGACTCGTGGGCTCTACGCTAACCAACTCAACGTTCTCGGTTTTGTAGACTTCCTTGAAAGCTTGTTTTATGCCCTCTAGTTTTGAGGGATTCTTAGTGCCGACGCAGACCTTCATAAAAACTTCTCCCAAATCTTACATTATTTCCCTGGACTCCCTCCTTTCAGCACCCCTACCCATAAGCTTACTAACTTGCGAGAGTGTTGCCTTAATCCTAGACTCAACCATCTCTGCCTGACTTAAAAGATCCTCAGTGGGGATCTTTATCTTTAGGTAACTCTTAAGTAAGTCTACGACAGACTTAACAGCCCTGTAATCAACTTCGTTAAACTCCACTATAGTTGACCAAGTCTCGCCCAACATGACAGCACTCCTAATGCCGTAGTAGGAAGCCCACCCAACTATTATCCCGTTAACCCCGGTTATGACCCCCTCCTCAAGAATATTACCGCCTAGATTCCCTAACTCATTTAATAACCTCTCGTCATTCCCGGCCACGAAAACTCTTCTTGAGTCGCTGTACTCAGGAACTACGTAGGCCGCGGTAGCTATAAGTGAGGCTGGGCTACCTCTACTCACTACGTGATTCAGTAACTCAACACATATCTCGTGCTGTCCGTCCGGATTCTGAGGCTGTGTCTCGCCAGTGAATATTAGAAAGTTATCAACCTCATATAAGCGGCCTGTGAAGAGTGTTGAGAGCCCTCTCCTGTTAACGACTAGCTGGGAAGGGAACGTCGTTGAGTAAAGCTCCGCGACTAAGTCACCGCCCATCCTCTCCAAAATATAATTTACTGAGGCATAACCAACCCTACCCATGCCAGGCAAGCCTATGAGTAGGTGCTTACCCTCGCTCTCATACTCCTTTAAAACCTTTATTTTCGTTACCATTTTACTACCTCTATTTCAAGTTGTTTTCTCAAATTATAAAGAACTTTCATGTTCTAACACACAGGTTCCTCCTGTCCCCCACGTAAGCTCTCTGAGAAGAGATTATTTCCTTTATAGCACTCTCGGGATTCGTTGAGAGAGTTATCGCTCTCCCAACAACCTCCGCGTCAGCGCCGTAACAAATACCTTCACCAGGTTTCGCACCCATCCTCAATATGCCTGAAGCTAAGATCACGTGCCTCGCGCCGAAACTCGACCTGATTTCCCTTATCATGAAACCTTTGCTAGCCGGTATTATTAGTCCTGAAGCGTCGGTCAGGTTAAGAACGTTCTTTATTAAGTGATATGATTGGTCGATGACTTCACTAGCTCCTTCATGAGGTAAAGATACCTGTAGGAAGAGCTCCATTCCCAGATCCTTAACTCTTGATGAGAGAGGTTCTAAAGCCCCTTTATACCCTATGAAAGCGTGGGATACAACGCCTTGGAAACCGACCTCAGACAACTCCTCAACGACGGGCAACATAACGTCAGCTATGTCAGCTAGCTTCAAGTCAGCGATGAAGTAGTACTTGGCTTTACGCCTGCTAATCAGGTTGCTTATGCTCTTGAGACCATACCTGAGCACGTAAGGGAGGCCAATCTTAATACCTGACACGTAGTTATATATTCTATCAAGCAACATATCTAGCCCGATTAAGTCTGGTGGTGGGTAATTCACTGCAAGCACTATGGTTCTCTCACTGTTCCTCAGCATCCTGTGAGCAGACAACACCACACACCAACATATTTTCTAGCCACACTTAAAAACACTTCTCGGTAGTGAGTGTTTATGGAGATTATTCAGGTATTGCCTTTACTTAAATTAGTTTTTAACTTTAGCAAAATATTTTTTAACTCTAATCAAGAATATTAACAGGTGATGAGGGTTACAGGTAACACACACATCAACTAGTTTAGTGAGTGCTTCTAGTATGAAGTTCCGCGTCAACATAATAAAAAACAGGTGTAAAG
>DAIRVF010000021.1:0-13234 GCA_036802965.1 Zestosphaera sp. | reverse complement strand
GGCCTTAGGCTTTATAAAAGTAGATAAAGAGCTCTGCATATCTTGCGGGTCATGTGTTGAGGCATGTCCTTATAAAGGCATAATATTGAGCCACGTGGACGTTAAGCCAATAATATGTGATTTATGTTACGGCGACCCACAATGTGTTAAGTGGTGTCCGTTTAACGCTTTGGAATACATGGACATCAACGAGAAAACTGTCTCGTTAGCTAAGGCAGCGCGAGAGAAAATGATTAACTTAATTAAAGAAATTAAATGACGTGAGGTTTTAAGTAAGTAACTTAATTAACGACTTAACGGACTCAACACTCTCTAAGAATTTCTCTCTCTCGTTTTCGTTTAGAGGTAACTCAACCACTCTCTTCACGCCGGTCCTTCCTAGGATGACCGGAACCTCCGCCACCACGTCATGCTGTCCGTATTCACCGTCAAGGAATACGCTAGCAATCAGTAACTTGTTTGAATCTTTTCTTATAGCTTCTACCATGAGGGTTAATCCGGCTGCCGGCCCGTAAGAACTACTGTATCCCTTAAGCTTGGTTATCGTCGCCCCCGCCTCAATCGTTTCTTTCTTTAATGACTCGATTTCGTTCTCAGGTAATAGCTGGGTTAGGGGGATGCCGCAGACGGAGGAGAATCTGGGTAGTGGTAGCATGTTCTCGCCGTGCATCCCGATCACTACTGGAACTATTGAGGAATAACTTATGTTGAGTTTTTTAGACGCATAGTAAGCTAGTCTAGCAGAGTCTAGAACCCCGCTAAAACCTATCACTCTCTCCCTAGGGAAACCTAGCTTCTTGTACATTAGGTAGGTCATTACCTCTAACGGGTTCGTAGTGATTATCACTATAGAATCGGGTGCGTACTCCCTAATCTTAGGGGCTATGTCGTTAATTATTGACGCGTTATCCGCGATCAACTGCTCCCTAGTCATGCCCGCCTTCCTAGGCTTACCGGCCGTCACTAAAACTATGTCACTACCTTTAATTACGCTAAAGTCTTCCGAGCCCTGTATATCCACGTCAATACCGAGAACTGCGGCAGCGTGTGATAAGTCGAGAGCTTCTCCCCGTGCTAAACCCGGAACCACGTCCACCAACACTATCTTGTTGTCAAGACCTCTCAAGACACTCATTAGAGCGGTTGACGTTCCTACCCTGCCAGCTCCTATAATCGAAATCACGCTCTCACCACATTCTCTAACATTGCTTTACTTAAAAAAGAAAGCATATTAAGGTTGTTGAGGAGGAGGTTTTCCAAATCAGGAACTACATCTCATAAAGAAATGTAGGTGTATCGGCCTTCATTACCTTACGTTCTTGTAACGCTTAGGAATTTTGTGAAGACCTCTATAAGTATTTTAGCTGCTAGGAACGAGGTTATGTCTCCTACGTCTACGAGAGGGTTTACCTCAACTAAATCTAGTCCAGTGGTTTTTTCATCTATCGCGTTCGTTATCAGATCTATCACTAGCGTTGGTTGGAGTCCTTCGGGTTCGGGGGTAGATACCCCCGGCGCGTACGCCGGATCTATCACGTCCATGTCTAAAGATATGTACGTATGTTCACAGACACTCAAGAAATCCCTCACTTTATTAACTGCTTCTCTTAGAGTTATTTTGTTGAGTTCGTATGAGTTAATCATGTTTAGGCCTGCCTCCCTAGCTTCTCTCAGCTCTTTAAAGTCTACGGCTCTGAAGCCTAACACCATCACGTTCCTCGCCCCCACCATCTCGCTGATCCTTCTAGTCACGCAGGCGTGACTATACTTGAAGCCTAGGTAATCCGACCTAAAGTCTAGGTGAGCGTCGAGGATTAGCACGCAGGGGTTTCTCTTTACCGTGTTGAAGAGTCCCTCAATGATTCCGTAAGTTACTATGTGGTCTCCTCCGACGAAGACGGTCTTCCTGGTCTTGAGTAATTCTTTAGCGACTACCGAGATGTTCCTCAGTGTTGCTTCAGCACTGCCATGTACTACCGCTATATCACCTTCATCTACCGGGGGGTTCTCTTCCAGGGCGATGCTGTTCCTGAACGAGTAGGTTTCTAGGGATTGGGAGACGTGACGTATACGCATCGGCGCGAACCTGGAACCGCTTCTAAAGCTGTTAGTTGAGTCGAATGGAATTCCTACTAAGCTTAAGGAGTTTCTCCTCCTATCCCCGTTAACTCCCAGAAATACGTATGGGTTGTTAATTAGGTAGAGTTCAAGCATGCTTACCTACTCCTTGATGTATGACTATAAGGCTTTATAAAACCAGATTTTTTATTTTCTGTAGGTGTTACGTGGGCGTGAGTAGCGATAAGTATGAGAAAATCGTTGATTTAGCAGCGCGTAGAGGTTTTTTCTGGCCTTCCTACGAAATCTACGGTGGTTTAGCAGGGTTCTATGACTTAGGTCCTCTAGGGTCTCTCCTGAAAGAAAACATAAGGAAGCTCTGGCTAGATTACTTCGTCTTCAGGCATCAAGATATGGTTGTCCTCATAGAGACTCCGGTAATAGCGCCTGAGATAGTTTTTAAGGCTTCAGGGCATGTGGAGAGCTTCACGGACCCGATAGTCACTTGCAGTAAGTGCGGGAAGATTTACAGAGCTGATCACCTCTTAGAAGATCTTCTCGGAATTAAGGTCGAGGGTTTACGTCCCGAAGAACTTACTTTGATTATTAGGGAGAGAGGGGTTAAGTGTCCTTCATGCGGTGGTGAGTTAGAGGATGTAAGGACTTTTAACCTCTTATTCCAGACTAATGTAGGTCCTTACAAGCATGACGTAGCTTACTTAAGGCCTGAAGCCGCACAGGGAATGTTCACGTCTTTTAAGAGAGTCTTCAACGCTATGAGGTACTCACTCCCGCTAGGCATAGCCCAGGTAGGTAGGGTGGCTAGGAACGAGATATCCCCTAGGCAGGGGATGGTTAGGCTGAGGGAGTTCACCATAATGGAGGTTGAGTTCTTTTTCGATCCGGAGGATTCCGAAGAACCCGACTTCAGCAGATTCCCTGAGAAGCTGAGGATATTGACTGCCGATGCTAGGAGTAAAGGGTTGGATGAGGTAGTTGTTGTGAAGCCTGATGAAGCTGTTGCTGAAGGCATAGTGCTTAATAAGTGGCTAGCGTACTGGATGTCAGTGGCTCAAGCATTTGCAAAGGAACTTGGTTTAAGGGAGGACGAGATATTGTTTGAAGAAAAGCTCCCGGAGGAGAGAGCTCACTACTCTAAGCAGACGTTCGATCAGCTAGTTTCTATATCTAGGTGGGGCTGGGTCGAGATATCGGGTCACGCTTACAGGACTGACTACGACTTATCTAGGCACATGCAGTTCTCAGGTGAGGACATGACAGTCTACAGAGAGCTTAAGAAACCTAAGGAGGTTACTAGGAAGAGGGTTGTCATCGATCAAGAACTCCTAAAAGAATACTTCGGCTCGGACACGCCTAGAGTACTGCAAGTGTTGAGGAAGCTGAGCGTGGAGGAGGTTGAGAAGATTCTTAGTGAGGGGGATGTAGTTGTTGAGGGGTTTAAGGTGCCTGCAAGAGTCTTCCGCATTGAGGAAGTTAGGGAGGTTGTGAGAGGTCGTAGATTCATACCACACGTAGTAGAGCCCTCGTTTGGTGCGGAGAGATTATTACTGGTCGTTCTAGATAGAGCTTACTCTGAGGAGGGAGGTAGGGTAGTCCTCAAATTACCGCCTAAGCTAGCTCCTTACAAGCTCGCTGTCTTCCCACTAATACCTAAGGAAGAGTCTTTGAGAACGCTTGCTAAGAGGATCTATCATGACGCCGTTAAGGCAGGTCTCACAGCGATCTACGACGAAGACGGGAGTATAGGGAGGAGATACGCGAGGGTCGATGAGATAGGAGTTCCCTTCGCTGTGACTGTAGATTATCAATCGCTAGAAGATAATACCGTGACTGTGAGATTCAGAGATTCGAGAGAGCAGATAAGGATTAAATCTGATGAGGTAATTAAGTGGGTCTTGAATAATTTGTAATCATCCAGTCTCATTTATCCTCGAAGATCGCTCTCGACGTGTTTAGAGATTTTCTCACCGCACCCCTCCATCGGTAACTATCTCCTCGGTATGGGTTGCAGGTATTTGAGGCGATAGAGCTAGGGTCCCCTGTGAGGTCTTCCCTACTATCATTGAGTTCAGAGGGCTTCACAGTATTTATTTTCGTTGATCATTACTAATTCTTATGGTGGTGTATACTGAGTAGTGAGAGTGGCAGTCCCCAGCAACCTCAGAAGAGAGACGTTAAGCAATTGGTTGCTGTAATACCTCCAGCTAGCGAAATGCTGGGTAAGGGGGTGAAGAAAATCCCTGAGAGGAGAGTTAGGATTAGGTTGAGGGAGGGTATTCCGGAAAACACTATCTACGTTTCTAGTAAGTTAGCGGGTGAGTTAGGTATTAAAGATATGGCTCAGGTATCTGTTTCAGGGAAGAAGCTCATGTTAAGAGTTTTAATTTCTGAAGACCTCCCGGAAGGTGAGGTCTGGGCTAACGCAGATTTCATGCGGAAGAACGGTATCTCCGATAATTCCATGGTTACTTTGAGGTCTGCTTAATGGAGGACTCACTCATATTCAAGAAGTTAGAGGATTATACGTTAAGAAGGAATAAGGAGTTAGCTAGGTTAAGAGAGTTAACTGAGGATTTCCTTAACGGGAGGACTTCTTACGAGGTAGTGAAAAGTTACGTAATCAAGATTAGTAAGACTAGGAGTAACCTGAAGAAAAGTATTGAGTTGTGTGAGTCTTCGGAAATACGTAGAGAGTTCGCAGACTACATGAGAACTTTAATAACTTTCGTCGTTTTAGTGTCTGTGAATGATGAGGAAGACATATTAACAGATCTTAGAACACACCTTATTGAGAAGGGTATGCGGGATGAGGCGAGCTTCATAGATGATGAGTTAACTAAGCTTAGAGACTTAAGTAACGTGGCTTCAAGGGTCTTGAAAATCCTGCCCAGTATTTGAGTGCTCTCCACCGCATCGAAGTATTTATTATAATTCTACGAATTATTAGTAGAAGTGTAAACGGTGAGAGCTTGACTGAAGAGAGTATAAGACTTGACGAGATACCTGAACGCGGCGAGAGGGAGAGCATAGCTGAGTCAGCTATCGCGGAACAGTTAGTAGCTTTGGTGAGGAAGTCTACGGATCTCTTCAAAGAGCTTCAAAACCTCCTCAAAGAATTAGATGACCTGAATAAGACCGGGGTTGAGAAGATATACGGTAGGATACGCTTAATAAAGGATGAGGTGGAGGAGGGAGGTACAAACCTGTTTGAGTATGTTGTCAGGGTTTCACCTGCTCTGCCTATGGAGAACCTATACGTTGGCATAATACAGAATATCATAAGGCTGGCTGAGCACGGGGAGGCAGCCGCGAACAGAGCCTTACTCTTAGTTACTAAGGGGTTTGAGAGGATGCCTGACAATATGTACGTGTATCTAGACTCTGTTATGAGGAAGCTCACGGAGATGATGAGCATTGTGATAGATATGTTAAACAAGTTAAGCAACTCTAAAGTCGTTAAGGAGCTTTACCAGAGGGAAGTGACTCTAGAGAATAGCGTTGACGAGATATACAGGGAGTTAGGCTCGGAGATAATAAGGAATTACTCTAATGATGTAGGTGCTCTCCTCCTACTTAAGGAGTTGACGGATAAGCTCGAAGACTCTGCAGACATTCTCAAGAAGGTGGGGTCTGATCTCAGGCTCATCTCACTCCATAGATAGGAGACTCAGGAATTGCGGTAGTGGGGACGCTTACCTAATAGGGTCTAAGGTAATAGTTTTTGACGTGGATTTAGCTAGGTGTATTTTTGACGCGAGCTTCATCGGGAAACCCGTCGGCGTAAAGAAGCCTAAAGGAACTGAGGAAGAAGTTAACAGACCTCTAGAGCTGTCACTTATAGAAGCTTATTATCTCATGGAGAAAGGAATATTGAAGATCTTCAAGGACGGTAAGACATTAAGTCTTGAAGAGTTTAAGGCTGTGTGCGAGACTCGCTTACCTGAGTTCGAGGATTTATACAAGAATTATAAGGAATTCAAGGACTTCGGCTTCACCGTTAGGTCAGCGCTTAAGTACGGGACTGACTTCGCTCTATATAAGACGAGGCCCGGGCTAGAACACGCGCCCTACTTAGTGAAGGTGCTTAAGTACGGTCAGGTCGTAGAGCCCGGTGACTTAATTAGCTGGGGTAGGCTTTCACACAGCGTGAGGAAAGACTTAATACTAGCCGTAACCCACCAGTCAGGACTCATTACCTGTGTAGCTTTAAAATGGTTTAAACCATAGATTATATAGGGTTAGCGAGAATAACCGGTGAGCCTGTTGAGTTACCCGGACAAGCATCGATCATCGTATGATGAGAGACGTGGCTGGGCTAGGAAGCCTGAGAGACACTACGGCGGTGAAGAGCAGAAATTAATGAGGGAGGAGTTAAAACCACTCCCTCTAGGAGATAAGTGCAACACTCTCTGTCCTTTCTTCAAGTGTTCTAAGAACTCATTAGTGGTAGTAAATAAGGTTGTTAAGGGTCACGTGCAGAAGGTAGCTATGTGTAGGTGGATAGGTGATACGTGCCTAGGATATAAGTGTCAATTCGCGTACTGCGAGAGGAAAGCGTTATTACCTGACGGTAAGTGCGCGTTTGCCGTTAAGTTCAGGGAGGATGAGAGGGAATTCATTAAGGAATTAGATGAAGCGAAGATAGATGAGAAGCTCAAGAACTTACTAGCTCGTAAAAGCGGGCGCAAAGACTTGTTCCTTGAGTAGATTTAAGACCTTCCCACCTTTTATAGAGGTCGTTTTTCAAGCCTAGCACGTCGAGAACCTTACCTACTATGAAATCTATTAAATCTTGAATAGTTTGTGGTTTCTCGTAGAAAGCTGGTGAAGCAGGCATAACCACCCCGCCACTCAGAGAGATCTTAAGCATGTTGATTAAGTCTATAGTGGATAGTGGGGTCTCACGTACAACTACTATTAACGGGCGTTTCAACCTAAGCGAATTGAGAGCTGCTCTACTAATCAGCGTTGATTGTATTGAATTAGCTATCTCACCAAGCGTCTTGAGGGTGCAGGGAATCACTATAGTCCCATCGACTAAGTATGATGACGAAGCTATAGGTGCGGTGAAGTCGTACTCATCGTGAACACGTGACGCGATTTTCCCTAACAAGCTCATCAACGCGTCCTCGTTAAGGCATTCGTCAGCAGACACTAGCTTAGCCTCCCTACTTAAAACCACGTGAACCTCATGTCCTGAAGAGCTTAAAACTTCTGTAAGTCTTAACCCGTAAATAACCCCGCTACTCCCCGTGATACCTACAACGTACCTACCCAAGCTAGGACACCATCCCATGATTTTAAACAGCAGATTTACTTAATATACATGAGGTAAGGAGTCTTTTAAAACTTATAAGTTTAAATACCGCAAAACTATCGGCCTCAGCGAAGCGATTAACCAAGGATGATGAAGCTCGAAAGGTATGATGGGTGATTTGCCCGCGCAGGACTGAGGAATTCCTCACTACTCGTAGCCCAGCATAGAGTATATCCTGTGGAGGTAGCCGAGAACTATAGCGTCCTTAACCCCGGGGGGTGGCTCAAGAAACAAATACATTTTCTCCTCTCCTTTAATCTCCCTTAAGATCCTCTCAGATATTAAGCCCGCAGGATCCGGTATCTTAACTCTGTTCTGGAGGTCTCGGAAGGATTCGAAGGGCTTCTTTCTTTCTTCAAGTATTACCCACATAGTCTTCTTACCTATGCCGGGTATTAACTCCAGTGAATGTAGCTTTATAGTTACTGGCGCAGCGATGTTAAAGAATGTCACGAATACTTTCTCTAAATCAAGCACTGCAGACCTGACCGCTTCCGGAAGGTAAGACTTAGCCACTGCAGTTAGGTCATCGTAACGTACTGGTTCCCCCCACACATACCCTACCTTATCCCTCAATTCACGAAACCTAAAGCTAACACATACCTTCTCGCCCTGAGCTACTGTAACCCCTGGTTTAGGGTGAAACTCTAGTAGAGTGAAGTAGGTGGTTCCCAGTGCTTGCGCGAGGGGTTTATTCTTATGTGATGGGTGGTGCTGGTCTAGTGGATTACCGCTTGGCATGAAATCAAGAACTATCGCGAAGTCTTCACGAGAAACCCTCCTATCCCCGCTAACAGGTCCTTTAAACCCCATCAATAATACCTCCAAGAACCCTACTCGCTACAGTACTCGCTGATTGTCTTAAGAACCTCGTTTAGGAATTCTTCTTCGTAATTCTCATTCTCGAAATTTAGGAGTATTTTAAGGGTTTCCAAGTCTTTCGGGACAATGTTAGCTATCATAACCGAGGTTATCTCACTGAAGCCTCGTTTCCCAAGTTCCTCAACTAATTCGTCAGCCCTTCTGCATTTGTTGAATCTTCGGAGGTAGTCTAGAACACGTAGTTCTATGCTCTCAAGCTCTACTCCTCTCTCAGCTAATTCCTCAATCATTTTCTGTATTTCAGCGTAAGCGACGTTACGAGAAGATACTATCTTCATCTATCTCACGCACTAACAGGCCTTAAATGCTCGGGGTACGTAATTAAAGTCTTCTTCTTATCACCTATGTAGACCTCAACTATGTAAGCTCTCCCTCTCTTACCTACTACAACCCCTACCTTACCCACGTACCTTCTGTGCGGTAAGGCGTCTTGTACGGCTGGGTTGGGCACTATACATACCTTATCGCCTTCCTTATACTCTCTCATGACGGTACCTAAGGGGGGTACGGAGCCCCGCTCTCTGACACTCTTCTTTAGCAACTTCCTCGTCCTGTGCCTGTACCCGCTTGATGCCTTAACCATCCAATCACACCTAGTTTTTATTGTTAGGTTTATCCTTAAAAAGGTTAAGTATGTGGGGTGTGAGTGCTTTTAGGGATTCTCCTCTATTTCCCCATAATATATTTTCAGGTCATCTAAAGTCAATCTCTTGGTTTCCTTCATCTTCCTCTCTACTTCGTTTTTCTTTTTATCCAGGATTTCCTTCTCCCTACTCTTAGCTAAGCTAGTCTTAAGGTTCCTTAACTCTTCTTGAAGAGCTCTCAGCTCCTCAACTTTAGAGTTGATAGAGGTGTTTAACTGATCTAAGCTAGCCTTAACGCTCATTAACTCTTTTATTAATTCATCAAGCTTCTTCCTCAAAGAATCACGTTCTCCCTTGAGTTTACGTTCCTTTTCTCTCAGAGACGTTATTTTTTCTGTAATCTCGCTTATTCTGTTGTTTAGATCATCTAGCAGTATCTTCAAGCTTTGATACTCTGCCTTAACTTCCTTGTATTCTTCTAGGAGTTTTCTTCCCTCAACAATCTTCATTAACTCTTCCTCTAGCCTAGCTATTTCCCTGACTATCTTATTTTCTACCTCCATAGGTAGAGACTCAGTTATTATCCTCCACTCAAGTCTTTCTATCTCTTGCTTGATCTTATTCATGGAGTAAGGAGTGCTACTCTTGAAGTTATTCACGTTTTCTCTGATGCTGATCAGCTTGTTCCTCACATCTCTTAACTTACTTAAGACTTCCCTTCTCTGTGTTATTAGTCTATCTCTTTCCTCTCTTAGCTTATTTTTTACTTCCCAGACATTCCCTAGTCTGTTTTTGATATTAGTTATTTCTTCTCTTAGTTTACCTCTCTCCGCGTTTATCTTCCTGAGCTTGTTTACTAAGTCTAGTCTCTGATTTTTGAGAGTCTTTATTTCTTCTCTTAAGTCATCTATTTTCTTAATTAATTCTTCTGTACTCAACTAAGATTACCTTATCAGTATTCTAGCGTCAGCTACCTTAGCCCCCTTACCTACCTCGAAAACCATTATCGGGTTGAGGTCTACGTCAGTAACTGACTCATGTTCTTCCATGAACTTAGCAAGCTTCATCACTATGTCTATTATGGCTTCCTTATCTCTCGGCGGCGTTCCTCTGTAGCCGTCTAGTATCTTGGCAGCTTTAATTTCCGTGAGCATGGTCTCCGCGTCATACCTCGTTAAAGGTGTTATCCTGAAGCTCACGTCCTTCAAAACCTCGACGAATATGCCGCCGAGACCGAACAAGATTACCGGGCCGAAGGTGGGATCCCTAGTAGCTCCTACTATGACTTCAAGACTCTGAGGAACCATTTCCTGAACTAAGATACCGGTTATCTTGGCTTCAGGGGCTCTAGTCTTCACGTTACGTAATATATCGTCGAAACTCTTGCGGACCTCATCACTAGAGTTTAAGTTAAGCTTAACACCGCCTACGTCCGATTTATGAACTATATCGGGGCTAACGATCTTTAAAACGACAGGATAACCTATCTCCTCAGATAGTCTGACAGCCTCCTCAGCAGAATTAGCTAAGCCGAACTTAGGTGCTGGGAAACCATACTTTGCTAGAACGTCATAGGCTTCATGCTCCAGTAATTTAGTCCTTCCCTCACTTCTAGCCTTATTAATTACTCCCTCCACATATTCCCTCACGTTACTCATTCTGATTAACCCCCAGATATTAGTCTAAAACACAGATTTAAAAGCTGTGCTCACCCATTATTTGATTGAATATCTGAAAGCTCAGCTACTTAGGTTGGGACTATCTTATTTAGCTTCTAGCGGATTTGTTGCTGTTTAGTGATTAATCGCTGTGCGGAGGCCCCTCACTATATTCCTCCGTTACGAAGTCTTCACCCCCTATTAAGACTCTCTGAAGTGAGGCGTAGGCGTCTTCAACGCCCCACATCTCTTTAGAGGAGACTAAGACTACTTCCTTAAAGATTTCCTTAAATATGTTGCAGAGTGACTCCCCAACTTCTAGGCTTATGAAGAACGCGTCATTACTTGCCGAGATACAGCTGTAGTCCTCGTTCAGTAAGCGCAGGAGATAGAGCCTAGAGCTCAGACTCTCTAAGTCTCTGAATTTTTGCTGGCTTGTTATTAAATCTATCTTATTCAATATTAAGACTAAGGGGAGTCTTAACCTATACATTGTTGAGAGTGCTAGTAGGAGTGCTGAGTAGCTTGAGTGTGGGTTGGAAGCCATATGTGAGTCTAGTATGAAGGCTGTCGCAGACCTGCTATTCTTAACCAGCTCCCTCAGAACTATAGGTCCTAATCTCCTAAAAGCAACTATCTCTAGTTGCCCGGGGAGATCTATGATCGCGTAATTACCGCCTAACTCATCTATCTCCTTCCTTAAATCGCTAATGTAATTAATTAGGTAATCAACACTCAACACTAGAGCGCCGTTAGGGCCGAGACCGTATTTCACCATGAAATCACGTGTCGTGACGTAATTCCTCACGTCCACGTCAGGAACGTAAGGCAAGACCTCGGATGCCGGATCTAAGTTAACTCTAACCACGTCTAGACCATTAAGCTCCATCCACTGAGCTAGTGCTGAAACGAATGTGGACTTGCCTGAACCAGCGGGTCCGGCGACGATCACAAAATACATTAACACACCCCACGCTCAAGACTCAGATCAATATTTAAGCAACGACTACAAATCTTAAAACCATGGGATACTCTTTCGTTTCAGGGCACCGACCACGTTTACTGCGTAGCCACACTTAGGACACTTATTAGACTTGGTTAACCTCCATTCAGTCACGTAGAAGCCATACCTGCGTATTAAGAGCTCCCCGCAGTTAGGGCAATACGTGTTCTCCATATGATGTCCTGGCACGTTACCTAAGTACACATACTTCAAACCCTCGCTCTTAGCTACCTCAGCAAGCTTCTCGAGAGTCTTGATGGGTGTTTCAGGTAGGTAACTCATTCTGTAGTGTGGGTAGAATCTGAGTAGGTGAAAGGGAACGTCATCACCCACTACCTCAACGAGTTTCCTAACCAGCTTCCTGAGGTCTTCAACGCTGTCACCATACTTAGGCACAACAAGATTAGTTACTTCAACGAAAACCCCTTTCTTCCTCATGTAGCTAATAGTTTCGTAGATAGGCTCCGGGTCAGGCACCCCCATGAACTTCCTGTAGAATTCTTTGTTAGCGCTAGCCTTGAAATCAACTGTGGCGGCGTCGAGAAACTTAGTGAGTTCTTCTAAGGCTTCAGTAGTGATGTATCCGTTAGTTACCATAGTGTTAAAAAGGTTTTCCTTCTTAGCTAGTGTGGCGGTGTCTATCATGAACTCGTAGAAGATCGTTGGTTCGTTGTAGGTGTAGCTAATTCCGTCAGCCCCCTCCCTAACAGCTTCCTTAACTACTTCCTCAGGAGTCATGAAGTCGCCGAAAATCTCGTTTCTCCTAGACTGACTCAATGTCCAGTTCTGGCAGAACATGCACATAAAGTTACATCCAGCGGTGGATATGGAGAATACTAGAGAGCCTGGATAGAAGTGGGATAGGGGTTTCTTTTCTATGGGGTCTAAGTTCGCTGCTGTGAGGAGACCGTACACCAAGGTGTAGAGGGTTCCGCCAGAATTATACCTAACACCGCAAGCACCGTAACCCCCGTCACTTATGGGGCACCTCTTATAGCACAGGTCGCAAACCACCTTATTATCGCCTAGCCTTCTCCAATACTTAGCTGTTCTAACCCAAGGCTTGCTTAGGTCAGGCCTTCCCAACACAAAATCACCTGATCACTCACTCGTCGTTAAACATGTTTTCACATCTAATAAGTTATCTCCTCCTGTCTCGTTGGAGGAGCGCGTGATCCAGAACAACTAAACCTACTTGAGGAGGTCTAAAAGCTTTAGAGGTTCTTTCTCGATATGTTATGTGGTGGGTTAGGTGTTAGTGATTTCACTGCCTTCAGACCCGGGTTTAGGGCGTGAGCTCGCGAACCTCCTCGGGTTCAGGTATTCCGAGGTTGTCTTCAAGGTCTTCCCGGACGGGGAGTCTTACTTGAGGTTTCCGGAGATTTCTGGGGAGGATGAAGTATTGTTGGTGCTTACTTCATATCCTGACCAGAATCGTTCCTTACTTGAGTTATTCCTTTCAGTGGAACTGCTATCCTCAAAGGGTCTCAGCAAGGTTTACGCGGTGATGCCGTACCTGGCTTACGGCAGGCAAGATAAAGAGTTCTTGAGTTGGGAGGTAGTTAGTGGGAGAGCTGTTCTTAAAATAATGAGATGTGTAGGTCTTAAGAAACTGTTGGTCATAGACATACATAGCGAGAAACTCTTAGAGGAATTTAACGATTTAATCATTAACGTATTGCCCGTTAAGACGTTCAGTCAGTACATAAAG
>DAIRVF010000020.1:0-13348 GCA_036802965.1 Zestosphaera sp. | reverse complement strand
GATGAGGTTAAGTATTACCCTGTCTTAGGTGGTTGGTTAGTTAATAACGTTAGCTTCCCTTCCGTGACGGATTTAGTTGTAGAGATACTGTCTCGGGCTTGGAAACAGGCTTCAGCCTCATTAAAGAGAGCCTCAGAAGCCTTAGTGAGTGATTGGTACTTCTACGCATTTATTCTGTTGACTATCCTAGCTTTCTTATCATTGATTATGAGGTGGTGATCGTGAGTTTACTAAAGCTTATTCTCCAAGCTCTGATATATCCGGGACTCCTAACCATGATTCTATTGGTCATTCTCACTCAGTGGTACGTGAGGAAGATAAGTGGGAGGATTCAGTTTAGGAGAGGACCAACGCGAACAGGACCTACAGGGATTTTACAGCCTTTAGCTGATTTCATTAAACTCTTATCGAAAGAGGATGTGGTGAATAAGTATGGCTTGAAATACTCACCACTCGCGGCGATTGTTTTAGCGATAGGTAGTTTAATCTCATTGAGTTTGGTTACGCCGCTAGCCATAACCCCTATCCACGCACCCTACGACTTCCTAATAATAGCTTATGCTATACTCTTAGCTCCTTTCGCGTTAGCGTATTTAGCGCTCTCAGCTCCTAACCCGTATTCAAGTATTGCTTCCGGGAGATACTTAGCTCTCCTAATATCTGCGGATCCAGCGTATATAGCGACACACTTAGTTCCAGTGATATTGGCGGCTAAGTACTTCAACACATACTTCAGTACTTACCTGACCTCCACAGTATCCCATCAATTATGGACCGTTTCCCTCACCTCAGCAATAGCTATGGCGATCTCATCAGTAGCGGGTTTCTTAAGCCTAATGGCTGTTTTAATGATTAAACCTTTTGATTTTCCTGAAGCCGAGACAGAGCTTTACTGGGGGCTCTTCACGGAGTTAGGCGGACCCAGGCTAGCTATGGGGTTTTTCCTTAAGTTCTTGGAGAAGATAGTATTTCCGTTAATATACGTTATGCTATTCTTAGGTGGTGTCTGGCCTGCGGAACCAGGTAACTGGATCGCTAGTACTGTCGTAGTGTTGATTAAGTACGTGGTCTTGTTAACCCTCATCACGGTAATCGATAACTCAATGCCTAGGTTTAGACCAGATCAAGGCGTGAGATTCCTGTGGAAGTACTGTTATACACTCGCTCTACTAGGTCTTGCCGTAGCAATACTTTCTTAATACTGCTAGTACCGGTAGAAAGTTTTATAACATTTATTATAAAGCAAGTATTCAATTTAATAAAAACTTAATTATCTTTTTACCAGGTTAGTTAGCCCGGTAAGAGCTTCTCCTCCTCAAGTCTGTAAGCAACCCATTTAAGGTCTAGTTCCTCTAGCTTTGCCTTGGTTGGGCGTCCGTCTATCCATCCTCTCAGGCTGTAATACTCGTCAAGCATCTCATGTAGTTTGGCTACATATCCTTTGCTAGGTCCTTCAGGCATGGGCTCTTCTAGTAGTCTCTTAGGTAGTGTGTCGTAAGCCCTGCCGTCACCGAATGAAAGCACGTTAAAGGCTCTCTCAGCGTTGTATATTCTCTCACCTATCTTCTCCAGATCCTTGCCCGTGAAGTCAGCCCCGGTCACGGCGCTCAGTAATTTAGCGTAGTCGTCAGCCCATATCGCGAACGAGCTGAACTTACAGAGAACGAGTGAGTCTATGACGGCGAAGACGTCCTGGAAGTGCTTTACTAACGCTGCCTTACCCTTAGTCGAGAACCTGTCAACCAGCTCCGGGACTCCTAAGATCTCGGGAGATATCAGGTATGCCCTGAGGTGGCAACCTCCTCTGTTACTAGTGGCGTAAGCTAGTCCGTGTCCTTGAACCCCTCTCGGGTCGTAAGCAGGTAGTTCCTGCCCTCTAACAACCATAGCTAATTCAGGCGCTCCATACTTGGTAGCAAGTCTTAAAGCGCCCTCAGCTAAGTCATCACCTATGCCAGACCTATAAGCAGTACGCCACACTAACTCTACTATCGCTTCCGGCGTGCCCCACTTAGCGTTAAGACCCCTGAGGCAGTCAGGAGGTATCTTACCCTTCTCAACCAACTCCATGAACGTACCTATGGTGTGACCCATCGATATGGTGTCCAAGCCTAACTCGTTACATAGGTAGTTCGCCTTACTTATAGCTTCTATGTCATCCGTCCCTGTCTGAGCTCCGAGAGCCCAGACAGTCTCGTACTCGGGACCCCCGCCCTCACCACTAAACGGGGATTTAGTGACTCTAGTATACCTGGCACAGCCTATCGGGCAACCCCAGCAAATCTCTTCTTTGTATTTCTCCCAATCCATGTATTTCTCAGCTATTACCTCACCACTAATCTTCTCAGCTGTTGGGAAGTAACCTGTCTGGAAGTTGCGTGTCGGGAATATGCCTGCCTTATTGATTATGTTGACTAAGACCGCTGTACCATATTTAGGTAGTGCCTCCGAGGTTACCGGACTCTTCTTATGTTTGTCCATGGCCTCAATGACCGCTTCCCTGAAAAGCTCTGGTTTAGCGATTTTGGGTTTCTCATGACCTAAAGCAGCTATAGCTTTTATCTTCTTAGAACCCCATACAGCGCCGTGGCCTCCCCTCCCAGCCGCTCTAGACTTATCGTTCAGTAAGGCAGCCATCTTCACTAGGTTCTCCCCAGCAGGACCTATAGCTAAAACCTTGATGTTCCTAGCCTCGTCACCGACCTCCGCCTTAAGTTCCTCCTTAATAAGGTCTGTCGTAGCGTGTACGTCCTTACCCCATAAATGCCTCGCACACCTAATATCTACCTTCCCGTCATGCACCCATAGATAGACGGGATCTTCCGCAGCGTCCTCCAAGATAACGCCATCAAATCCAGCAAACTTTAGTTCAGGACCGAACTTACCGCCGCTCTGAGCGTCATGTATGGTGTTAGTTAGCGGGGCCTTAGTTACTGAACACCACCTACCGGAAGTAGGAACTCCTGAAACCCCTGTTAAAGGTCCTGTCATGACGTAAGCCTTATTAGCCGGGGATAGAGGGTCAACCTTAGGATCTATCTCCTTGAGAGCTAAGTAGACGCCGAGTCCCCTACCACCGATCCACTTCTTAAGTACGTCCTCAGGAGGGAACTCATACCTTACTTTACCAGTCCTAAGATCAACTCTCGCTAACCTACCCATATAACCTCCTAACACTGAGAACACCTGCATTAAGATATACGTAATAAAAACTTATAAATTTTTACTACGTAAGAGATCTAACAAAAATAACAAATAAAGTCATAGCTTCCAATCATAAAAGACTTAGCTTGTATAATATAAAGATCGATCACTGTTTACGGTGCGTGATCTTCCTAGATGAATAAATACCCTGAAATAACTCAAGTTAAGTGGGTGTGCTTAGTGGGGACGTACACGCAAAAAATTGGTGAGTGGTTTCTTGAGTACGCTGATAGTAATCCGAGGGAGGTAATGGTTGAGGTAACTACTTCTTGTAATTACGACTGTATTCACTGTTTTAGGAGGGGTATGTTAAATCAAGACATCAATAAGGTCATGGAGGCCGATGTTTTCAAGCGTGTTCTCAGAGAGGCTGAGGTCTCGGGAGTGGAGAAGATTTCTTTTTCTGGGTGGGGGGAGCCGCTCACGCATTCGGAGATAATGGATTTTATTTCTTTAGCTAAGGGAAGAGGTTTTAAGGTATTGCTCAATACTAACGGATACATGTTGTTAGACTACGTCGATGAGTTATTTCGGGTCGGTGTTGATGAGATATATGTGAGTGTTGACGGCGTTAGTGAGGAGGTTTACAAGCTGATAAGGAGGGGTGGTGTTCTCTCGAGGGTTTCTGAAGGTCTCATCAGGTTAAGGGAACTTAAGCTCGCAAGCAATTCCTTCAAGCCTGAAATTTACCTACAGTTCACCCTAACTAAGCTTAACGTTCACGACCTCCTTGAACTACCTGAGTACGTTAAGAAGGTGGGTGCTAACCAGGCAGTGGTCTCAAATGTAATCCCTTTAACTAAAGAGCTGGAGAGGAAGCTTTCATGCTATGGTGAGACCGAGTGCTCGGCTGTGATTAACGAGCTTAAGGATAATTTAGCGAGGCGTGTCTTCGCTTCAGGAGGTAAGATCTCGTTGCCAAACTTCCACCACACAGCGGAGAGAAACTGTCCTTTCGTGTCGAAGAACGCTTGCTTCATAAGATTTGACGGCTCCGTAGCTCCCTGCATACAGTACGCGCATTCGTGGGTTTCAAACTTCGCTTCAGTGACTAGAACTATTAAGGAAGTGATTTTCGGTGACTTAACTAAGGAGCACCTACTGGACATATGGAGGAAGCCAGAATATGTTAAGTTTAGGATGAACGTGTATTTCTTTAAGATGCCTTCATGCTTTGAGTGTGGCTTGCGGGAGTATTGCTCCATAACGACAAGCAATGAATCCGATTGCTGGGGTAATGTCCCCACATGCGCCTCATGCCCCTACTCACACGACGTCGTTAGATGTCCTCTCTAAATCCCCACCCCTTAAGTCAAGTTTATATTATTTCACGTGATTAAGAGTTAAGGGGTTAGGAAATGGCTTTCGGTCCACCGGCTCTCGGCTATGATAGAGCGATAACCGTGTTCTCACCTGACGGCAAGCTATACCAGGTTGAGTACGCGGCTGAAAACGTTAGGAAGGGCTGGACTACGGTAGCTCTAAAAACAGATGAGGTCGGTGTCTTAGTAGCTGAGAAGAGGAAGATATCGTCGCTAATAGACATGACCTCGATAAACAAGATATTCTTGGTTGATTCTCATATGGGAGCTTCCTTCGCCGGCTTAGCCGCTGACGGGAGGATATTAATAGATTACGCTAGGAGGGAAGCACTTAATTATAGGTTCATATATGACGAGCCGGCCGACGTGGAGTACGTAGTTAAGTCCGTGTGCGACGTGAAGCAACTCTACACCCAACACGCTGGTGTGAGACCGTTCGGAGTCTCGTTGATTTTCGTGGGCAGGGATAAGAGGGGTATACACGTTTTTAAGACTGAGATAAACGGGTACTACTTCGCTTACTTAGCTCTAGCTGTGGGATCTGGGGAGCAGCCAGCTATGGAGTACTTAGAGAAGAACTATAGTAGAGATCTAAGCAGGGATGGCGCTGTCGAGTTAGCTTTGAAGGCTCTCAGAGCGTCTACTGAGGAAGGTCTTTCGCCAGACTTAATCGAGATAGGGCTAGTCACTCTGGAGGAAGGGATCTTCAGGAAATTGACTTATGAGGAAACCGCTGACTTCATACTTAAGACAGGTGTAAATAAGTGAGTAGTAAAGAATACGTGATAGCCAGACTAGAGAAGGGCGGCACTAAATTCGAGATATTAGTAAACCCTGATAAGGCACTCAAGTATAGAGAAGGAGAATTAAAGGACGTAAGCGAGGTTTTGGTAGGGGATATAGTCTATAAGGACGTTAAGAAAGGAGATAAGGCGTCACCACAAGAACTACAGAAAAATTTTGGTACAACGGACATAAAAGTCATTGCCGACACAGTGATAAAGAAGGGCGAGCTACAGCTAACTACCGAGCAGAGGAGGAAGCTGTTAGAGCAGAAGAGGAGGCTGATAATAAATTATATTAGTAGGTCAGTCGTAGACCCGAAAACTAAGACCCCCATCCCTCCCCAACGCATAGAGAAGGCCATGGAGGAAGCGAAGATCTCAGTAGATCTATATAAGACTGTGGAGGAGCAAGCATCTAAAATAATTAAGGAACTGACTAAGGTGCTCCCATTAAAGGTGGCTAGAGCCTTAATAACGATTAAGGTACCCCCAGCGACCGCCGGTAAGGCGTACAGCGATTTAAGGAGATTAGGTGAGGTTAAGAACGAGAAGTGGTTGAGTGACGGCTCACTCTATATGGAGATAGAGATACCGGCAGGTATGCAGAATGACGTGATAGATTCTGTGAATAGGATTACTAAGGGGGACGTAGAATTAAGCGTTAAGGTGATTTGAGGTGAGCGCTCAGACCGAGCAGAGGGTGGAGAGGGTTTTAGTAACTCCAGGTGATAAGCTCGCTGAAGGCGACTACAAGATCTTAACGCCTACAACGGCCTACAGGGTGGGGACCTCCTACTACTCCTCAATAGTTGGGTTGCTGGAGCTTAACCCTCAGGAGAAGAGCCTTAAAGTGATACCGCTTAAGGGTTCTTACTATCCCAGAGTAGGTGATGTTGTGATAGGGATAGTAAGTGATGTGGGGCTCACTAACTGGGAGCTAGACATAAGAGCGCCGTTCCCAGGCATCCTCTACGCGGTCGACTATCTTGGCAGAGCAATCAACCCTTCTAAGGAGAACCTGAAGGATTTCCTAGACGTCGGTGACGTCATCGTAGGTAAGGTAGAGGTCTTTGACAGGACCCGAAACCCGGTGATCTCTACTAAGGGTAAGGAATTCGGTAAGGTCGTTGACGGCGCTCTAGTGGAGATAAGTCCTGTTAAAATCCCGAGGCTCATAGGTAAGAAGGGTTCCATGCAGTCACTGATCGAGTCTGAAACAAACTGTAAATTAGTTATTGGTAATAATGGGAGGGTTCTCGTTCTTTGTGAGGATAAGCGTTATGAGGAAATAGTCGTTAGAGCGATTAGGAAGATTGATGTGGAGGCTCACATATCCGGTTTAACGGATCGTATAAAAGAATTTATTCTGGTAGAAAAGGTTAAGAGGGGTTTAGTAGGAAATGAGGAGAGAAAAGCCTAAGTTAGTGAGTGAGGACGGGATACGTCACGACGGTAGAAGGTTAGATGAGTTAAGGCCTGTTAAGATGGAGGTCGGCGTTCTCAGCAACGCTAGTGGTTCCGCGTACGTCGAGTTCGGTAAGACTAGGGTTATAGCAGCTGTGTATGGTCCTAGGGAACCTCCTCAACGGTACATGGTGTTGCCGCATCGAGCTGTGCTTAGGTGCAGGTATCATATGGCGCCCTTCTCTACTGACGAGAGGAAGAATCCGGCACCTTCCAGGAGGGAGATAGAGATCTCTAAGGTGATCAGGGAGGCTCTAGAGCCTGTGGTGATGAGTGAGGCGTTCCCCAGAACGTCGATAGACGTGTTCATAGAGGTAATTAGCGCTGACGGGGGAACTAGGACAGCCGCGCTCAACGCAGCCTCACTGGCTTTAGCCGATGCCGGCGTGCCTATGAGGGATTTAGTGGCGGCGGTTGCTGTGGGTAAGGTGGACGGGTACTTAGTTCTAGACATTGATCAGGTTGAGGATAACTACGGGGAGGCTGATATGCCGGTAGCTATGGCTCCCTCGCTGAACATGGTTACGTTACTGCAGTTGAACGGCGTCCTATCGCCTCAAGAGTTTAGTCAAGCACTGAACTTAGCACTTAAAGGGGTTAACGAGGTATATAAGCTTCAGAAAGAGACTTTACGCAATAAGTACTTGGTCAGGGTGGAGTGAGATGTCTGTAACGCCTACGTCTCCAGACTCGATAATACCTAGGCTTAAGGCAGAAACACTATCCTCGCTCACGAAGAAGGGTGTGAGGGCTGACGGGAGGGGCTTAGAAAACTTCAGAGAGGTAAAGATAATCACTAATTACTTACCTAAAGCGGATGGCTCTGCGTTAGTGAAGCTCGGGGATACTCAAGTACTGGTTGGCGTGAAGATAGAGCTTGGCTCACCGTATCCTGATACTCCGGAGGAGGGAGTCTTAGTTGTTTCTGCGGAGTTCGTGCCTACTGCATCGCCCGCTTTCGAGCCGGGACCGCCTGACGAGAACGCTATTGAGTTAGCTAGAGTGATTGATAGGGTGTTAAGAGAGTACGGCGTTATCGATACTGGCAAGCTAATCATAATACCTGGGAGGAAGGCCTGGGTTGTGTGGGTAGATATTTACGTCTTAGATCACGGAGGGAACTTAGTTGATGCCTCAGCCATAGCCACTCTAGCGGCTCTACTAACCACCAGAATCCCTAAGTACACGGTCTCGGAGAGTGAATCAATACAGGTTGATAAGACCTCGTTCTCGGGCCCGTTGCCCGTAGCTCGGAAGGCCGTGACGGTCACCGTAGGGAAACTAGGTGATTCGTTAATAGTTGACCCCACGATAGAGGAGGAGAAGGTGGTGACTTCTAAGTTAATAGTGGGGGTTGGTGAGGACGGTTCTATAGCGGGGTTGCAGAAGTCCGGTGACGGCTATCTAACACTCCAGGAAGTTGAGAAAGCTATTCAGCTGGCTTTAAAGAAGGGTGGTGAGTTACTCGCGAAAATCGCTGAATCCGTTAAGTTACCTGAAGTTACGAGTGCTGAGTCCGCGGGAACTCCTTCAGTCGAAGGAGAGAAGCCTCCTGGGAGTAACGCTTAAAATCTTTAAATGTTTTTGTGTGAGGGGATGAGGTCGTGGGCAGGCTTAAGGTCACCGGCATTGCCGGAAGGTTCGGAGCTAGGTACGGCTCTTCCTTGAGGAAGAAATGGAAGGAAATCATGGAGAAAAGATACTCCGAGGTCGTGTGTCCTTTCTGTAAAGCTAGGGTGACTATGAAGAGGCTTTCTGTAGGGATCTGGCAATGCCCTAAGTGCGAGACTATTTTTGCTGGGGGTGCATACACGCCTACGACAGAGGTAGGGACTCAGAAAGCTCAACAATAAGTGGAATCATTTTATGAGTAGCCTACTAATAACTACTTCCAGAGAGCCCTCTAGGAGAACCAGGAGTTTCGTTAACGACCTCGTTAAGGTAATCCCTAACTCAATCAAGTTTAACAGAGGTAAGGCGACGTATGAGGACCTAGCCACGGTAATGAGGCTTCATTCCTCATACGGTGTCTTAATGGTTTTAGAGAAGAAGGGTAACCCGTCAGCGTTCGCATACCTAGTTCTAGGGAGCGCTAAGGACTTAATTAGGAAATACCTAATACTGATATCCTCCCTGAAACTGCTTAGGGAGATTAGAGGTCATCAAATACCTTACAACGTGAAGAAGCTCGCACTTAACTTCAGTAAAGTCCCTCAGGGATTCCCTCAGAGAGTATGTGAAGTTTTGGTAGAGATTTTCAGGCCGGTGCTAGTGGAGGAATCTGAAGGACTTGCCGACGCCGTAGTACTCGAAGTATCCGGTGATGAGAACATGGCTTCCGTAGTTTTCTACTGCTCCAACACAGGAAGGGTGTGCGGACCCGCTTTTAACGTGGTAAAGACATATACTTATCTTTGAGGCAATCTTAATCAGGTGTTGTGGTTGATGACGTACGGCTCCGGCACCGGCGAAATCCTCGTTGAGGTGCTGCTCGACTTAGATAATTGCTCACTTAGTGAAGCGCTCTTCAAGTCTCTAGTACCTGAGAGTAGTCTTAAGCTGAGAGGGATTTCATTCGAGGTCGTGCGAGTTGATTGCGCACTCAAGCTAGTCTTCAGGGGTTCTGACCCAAGATCGTTAATACCTCCTTTCTCAAATTCGTTAAGGTTGGTTAGCATGGTTTTAGAGACTTTAAGGAATCTCACGTTAGCTGAGTCTTCCTTGTAGGGAGGCAGCTGGGAATGAAGTTTTTAAAGTGTGTGGCGTTATCTATGTGAGGCGATGGAATGGCTCAGAAAATACCTCCCGAGCTTGAGCAGATAATACTCAAGTATCAGCAGATAGAGTCTCAGCTAGCTTCAGTAATAACTCAGAAAACAGTGATTTCTTCGGAGCTGAAGGACGTTGAGAGAGCCCTAAGCATTCTTCAGAGTGTCTCGCCTGATACGGCCGTATACAAGAATACCGGGTTCGTTTTCGTGAGGGTGGATAGGGATTCTACAATAAAAGAGCTTCAAGAGAAGAAGGAAGAGCTCGAGGTAAGGCTTCAGAGTTTTGAGAAGATTGAGGAATCGCTGAGGAAGCAGTTTGAGTCAGTGAAGAAAGAACTAGAGAAGTATAGGATAGTGCCGGGCGAGGGAAAGAGTGGTTAGCAAAAACTACGTGAAGACTTTAGGTCTTGATTTAAGTCGAGTAACTCAAGAAGACCTCAGAGAACTGGTTTTTTTAATTGAGGAAAGATTAAGCAAGTTTCTCAGCTCTATATCTAGTCGAGCGGATGATTATAACGTGATAATTACCTTAAGTCTCAACTTAGGACAGATTAACGTGGGTATTGAACTAGAGTATGAGGGGCCTAAAGCCCCTGACCCGGGATTAGAGGTCTTATTAGATCAAGTAATCGATAATGTTCTGGAGTCGTTTGAAGATGAATTACTTAGGAGATATGGGAGTAGGGGAATTAACGAAGCTAACACGTAAGCTAGTGGGCACCCTAAGAAATTACTCATCGATATGTTTCTGTACTCATAGAGACGCAGATCCCGACGCCGTAGCTTCAGTTCTGGGAGCTAAGTTTATCGCGGAATCACTAATCAGCAACGTTAAGACAGGCGTTATCTTCCCTGAAGGAGTTAACAGAGTCGCTACCAAGGTACTCAAGAGTTTAGGGTTTGAGAAGGACCTAACTACGGTAACCTCTTGTGATTTAATAGTATACGTTGACGCCTCAAGTAAGTCGCAGGTTTTCGTGCCGGACGTTGAGAGCGGTCGCGACTACGTGGTCATAGACCATCATGAAACTAATGAGCTGGCTGAGAACGCTTCGCTATCTATCCACTTAAAGGAGATGGCTTCCACCAGTGAGATCATCGCGTTGATGTTGGAGATGCTTTCCTTAAAGCCGGACACCCGCTTAGCCACGCTCTTAATAACTGGAATACTATACGATACTAAAAACTTGAGGTTAGCTAAGCCCTCCACCTTCCGAGCATTGTACTACCTGACCGAATTATGTAGTGAGTGTTTTTATGAAGCCCTCTCCCTCATGACCGGTGCGGAGGTTGATAGGAGTGAGAAGATAGCTGTTCTTAAGGGTATCTCGAGAACAGGGCTCTACGAATTAAACAAAGATTTTATACTTGCTTTGACTTGTGTGGGTGCTCACGAAGCTTCAGTACTGAAGACTCTCATAGCATCAGGAGCTGACGTAGCGATAGCTATCTCACTTAGGTCTGGTGAAACAAGAGTTTATGTTAGAGCGTCTCAGAAGATAATAGAAGTCTTGAAATCCCCTATAGCGTCTGATTTAGTTACGTTCATCGCTAGAGAGCTCGGCGGTTCAGGCGGGGGTCATGAAGGTGCTGCAGGACTCCTCCTAAATTATGAAGCGAACGTTAATGAGTTGTTGAGGCTAGTAAAGCAATTCTTCGTTAAGCTAGGCATGAGGGTCAACGTTCTAGAGGAGGGTAGGTGGATTGATAAGTGTTCGAGTTAGCAGTAATTTTAATGATTCCGTGAACTAATATTTTTCGGGTTGGTCTTGAAATGAGGGTTTACGTTGATGAACGTGAGAAATCGTCTGAGATCCCTCAATACCTGGCTAGCATGGGGCTCTCAGTCATTTTTAAGGTTTTAGAAGTCGGCGATTACGTAGTTAATGACTTGATAGTTCTGGAGAGGAAGAGGTTAGATGACTTAATTAAATCTGTTTATGAGGGCAGGTTTTTCGATCAGTTAAAGAGGTTGAGGGGTCTGGAAGGCCTTAAAGCTGTCTTGATAGTGGAGGGTGACTTACTCGACATAGACAAGTACGTCGAGAATCCTAAGTCTATTGAAGCCGCCTTAGTTAGCGCTGTCTTATCCTTCAACGTTCCAATACTCTACACGAGGAATTCCAGGCATACTGCCGAGCTAATAAAGTATATTGCGGAGAAAACACAGAAAGCCGGTAAGAAAGCTCCTGTCTCCCTACCCACGTACAGGAAGGTTAAGAAACCTAAAACAAGTGATTTGAGAGCATGGCAGATCTACGTGTTGTCCTCATTCCCTAAGATAGGCCCTACCTTAGCGGAGAGACTGCTCCGTAAGTTCGGTAGCTTGAAAGCAGTGGTGAACGCGCAAGTAACAGAGCTCGTTAGGGTTGAGGGGATGAGCGAGGATAAGGCAAGGTTATTTAAGAGAGTGGTTGAGGAAGGGTCGCAGAACGCCGCAAGTACCTCACTAGATAGATTCATTAGCAAGAAGTAAGTAGGTCGTTCACGCCCGGCTTCATCCCCGGAGGTTAGGATTAAGCTTATAACTTTCTTAAAGTTACTTTTGTGGGTAGTAGGTATGCCTAGGTATAAGACGGTAGAGCAGATCCAGAAGATAATGAGTGATTTGGAGCACGTGAGGAACATAGGTATAATTGCGCACGTGGATCACGGCAAGACCACTACCTCCGACGTGTTGTTAGCGGCGGCTGGCATAATCTCCGCTAAAGTTGCTGGTGAGGCTCTGGCTCTGGACTACCTTGACGTGGAACAGAAGAGAGGTGTTACGGTAAAGGCAGCTAACATAAGCCTGTATCACGAGTTGGGTGGTAAGGGGTACGTCATAAACTTGATTGATACCCCCGGACACGTGGACTTCTCAGGTAAGGTGACTAGGTCTTTACGTGTTCTTGACGGCGCGATAGTCGTGGTCGACGCTGTTGAGGGTGTGATGACCCAGACGGAGACCGTGCTTAGGCAGTCTTTGGAAGAGAGAGTGAGGCCTCTCTTATTCATAAACAAGATAGATAGGTTGATAAAAGAGTTGAAGCTCTCACCGCAGGAGATACAGAAAAGATTCGTGGATATAATAAAGGAAGTTAACAGGCTGATTATAGAGAATGCTGACCCAGAATTCAGGGATAAGTGGGTTTTGGATGCGTCGAAGGGACAGGTAATATTCGGTTCAGCGAAGGATAAGATAGGTTTGACAGTCCCGCACGCTCAGAGGAAAGGGACTAACATAATGGAGTTGATTAAAGCTTACGAGAAAGGCAGGGAAGCTGTTGAGGAGTTTCAGAAAATAGCTCCATTACATGAAACCCTGCTTGAAGCCGTGATTACCCACGTCCCTAACCCGAGAATAGCGCAGAAGTACAGGATACCTAAGATATGGAAGGGAGATATAAACACTGAGCTCGGGAGAGCAATGCTTGAGGCAGACCCTAACGGACCACTAGTATACATGATTAACGACATGAGGCTAGATCCCCACGCAGGATTCGTGGCTACCGGGAGAGTGATGTCAGGAACACTGAGAGCTGGTGAGGAGGTCTGGCTAGTTAACGCAAGAACCCCGCAAAAGATCCTTCAAGTATCGCTTTACATGGGCCCGTTTAGAGAACAGGTAGATCAGGTTGTTGCAGGGAATATAGGTGCTGTCCTAGGTCTTGAGAGAGCTAGAGCGGGGGAAACAGCCGTTAACGTAGTGTTCAAGGATATGGCCGCACCCTTCGAAAGACTAAGGTACGTTACAGAGCCAGTCGTCACTATGGCTATAGAACCTAAGAAGACTACAGATCTTATGAAGTTAGTTGATGCT
>DAIRVF010000019.1:0-13868 GCA_036802965.1 Zestosphaera sp. | reverse complement strand
GACTAACCTCGTACCCAATCCAGGAAGACACGAGGGCTATGCCGGCGACGGGAGCAGCGGTTGAGTCGACTATGTAGCTCAGGAGCTCCCTGCTAACTCTAAGTTTATCGCTTACAGGTCTCATAGAGTTACCGACTATGACTGTGTTCCCGTAGTCATCGAAGAATACTGCGACGCCCAGGAGGGATGCTGCCGTGCTTGCGCCTTTAGCGCTCCTGATTTTCGAGGAAATTGATCGTGCGGCTGAGTGAACGGCTCCTGACGTGTATAGGAGGCCCATGAAAGCTCCTAGAACGAAGTCGTAGAGGAGTATCGCTGCATTCCAGGAATCTGTTGCGTTCTCTATATACCAGTCAATTAGCTGTATCGTACCGCCTATCGGGTTATACCCAGCAATCATTAAAGCGCCCACCCATACACCAGCGAATAAGGCTGGGATGATCTCGCCCGTAGCCATAGCTAAAGCTATCGCGAGCAGAGGCGGTAATAACGGGAAGGTAATGTATGGGAACCTCTTCTCTTCAGGCATGAATTCTGCTTGCGGCGGCACAAAAGCGATTAAAGCAATTGCTATTACCAGCAGAACTATAGCTAACTTAAAGATTTTTCTGTTCATGCGTAACACCTGAGTTATATATCAATATAGTTATACGTGGTGATGATTTAAAAACTTTATGGTTGGTTTTAGACCTCGTAGAGTGGTAGACTTAAGCACGTTACGCCCCCATCACATTTCCTGAACTCGGAAATCTCTACTTCAATAACTTTATAACCCTCCCTCCTCATAATCTCGACAGTCTTAGGGTGTCCTTCAGGGACGAGTACTTTGTTATCGCCTAGGTATAGCATGTTCGCCGCGTAAGCCTCCTCTAAAGGCACGCGGACGAGTCTGAAGCCATTAAAGTAGGAGGTATCAACGAGTTCAGGCACTATCACTAGAGTCTTGTTACCGACATAATTAACTGCTGAGAGTAGGTGGAACACCTTAGTTGCGGGTACCCCGACAACCCTGAACTCCTTAAAGAAATTTCTTAAAGCATCAACCCCGTACAGGTTTGTTCTGCTAGTAACTCCGACGAATATTACGCCCACATCAGTAACTAGAACATCCCCGCCCTCTAAAGTAGCCGGCTCCTTAACGTCCACTACCTCGAAACCCATCTTACTCAAAAACTCTCGAACACTTAATTCTTCACCCCTCCTACTAGGCTCGCCAAACCTGGAAATTAAGGCACGCTTGACAGCCGACCTCACAACAGCAGTATCTTGTATGAAGACTGAGTCCGGAAAATCTTCAAGCCGCGGTAACTCATAAACCGCAATACCCTCTTCTCGAAGAATCTTCACGTAATTCTCATGTTGCTTAACCGCCAACCCGTAATCGACGGTATTTCTTAAAGGATGTGTTGACACACACTTAACGAGTTCCTTGACCGGGGGTCTTACTATAACTGAATTATATAGCCTACCACCATCAAGCACCCTTCTTACACGCGCTCCACCGAACTCTGAACCCACTTAATGTCCCCTAACAAGACTTGTCGAAGGATAATTAAAATACAGGATCACTCACTAAGAAACAATAGTTTATAATGTCTTCTGCGCATATAGTTTACGGGGGAACGTGTGAGTAACGCGTCATTTGAGAACATGAGTAAACTTGAGAAAGAGTATTCTAAGAAATTAGCTGAATCAGCTAAAGACGTCAAGAACCCTGTAGTTAAGGTAGTCATGACTGCGGTAGCTCAGGATTCTCTTAAGCACTCTATGATATATGATGCGATGACAGAGTTACTTAAGGGTGAGAGACCTTTAATAGGTGAGGTTGAGTTAGATAGGATTGCGAGCGAGATCGAGTACCACATAAGAACTGAGGAGCAAATGATCAGGTACCTGAAGGAAACGCTGGAGAGAGGGGTTGAGAATAAGGCTATTAAGTTCTTCCTAGAAACACTCTTGAGAGACGAGCTATACCATCACGCACTACTTAAGAAAGTTCTTGAGATGATCGTGCGAAGAGAAGCTTTCACAGAGAGCGATCTATGGGATTTAGTCTGGAAGGAAGCAACATTTCACGGGACTCCCGGCGGTTAAGAACTCAATCAATTCCATATGTACTTATTAACTTTTTACGTAATAATTCTGTGGTGGTTTTAAATGTCTCACGAACTAATTAAGAAAAGCCAGGAGATTGAGGAGAACGCGACAAGTTCCTACCTACACGCTATCCGAGTACTTAGACTTCAGGGAGTGGAGGTGCAGGATCTTGAGAAAATCATTAAGAAGATAGCTATAGAGACTCTAATCCATAAAGAGGTAGTCAAGGGCATGCTTAAAGCTTATGAAGAAGCTCTCGAAAAAGAGAGTGAAGTAATGAAAGAAATAGAAGAGCTGAAACCGTCTGCTAGGGAGAAAGCGATCATAGTGAGACTTCTTAAAGATCACTTACTAATAGAGAGCGAGATGATTGAACACTATAAGAAGCTCGCTCAAGAACTACCATACCCCGTGCTAAAAGAGCTAGCTGAATCTCTCGCTAAGAACGAGGAGGAGCACCATAAACTAATCTCGACCCTAATAGGGAAGTACGAAAAATAATTAGAAAATCCGTCATAATAATTACGGTAGTTAAAAGTTGGATTATATTTTTCAATTTATCTTTGTTTTAAGCTGGGTTGTTTTAGTTTTTCTTAATCGTTTATTTTGTTTGTATGTATTTGGTGTGTGAGTCCTCGTAGTGCTGGGTTTTAAAGCTTTGGTGCAGGAACATTAACTGGCGAGAGCCGTGGGGTCGTGAAGCCTCTGGTAACAGGGGCGGAGCTACCTCGGTGAAGGAGGCTCGGGGAGACCGTTAAGAAATAGATAGCGGGAAAAGACAATAAACCACTATCTACCGAGAAACAGTGGAATTCCTGATCTAGTTCATGTAGATTTTAAAGTTTAGCTTGAGATTAGTGTCGTGTCTTAGCTTTTTATCATTACGACAAGATATAAAAACCTCTTTTAGACAATTGTTGTGGTGGTCGAATTGAGGAATAAGAATAAGGTAATTGATACTCTGAAGGTCATCAGAAGGTTCTATGAGAGGGTTGGGTGGGGAGATAAGGTGGATGAAGTGGATGAGTTATTCATTAATTCCTTAGTGGAGTTTTCGTATTAATTTTTTCATAATGTGACTATACAGTAACGTCTATATTACTTAACAAGTTTTTTAGTAGGGACCTACAACCCTCAGGCGCCCAAGAATTAATCATTTCTGCTATAGTGGTTCTAGAGTTTAACACTATCTCCCCCACGTTCTCATACCCTGTCTTAAGGTAGCGTATCCCTTGAAGATATGTTGCTAATATATCTGAGAGCTTCACTATTCTTGCTTCGAGGGTATGACCCCTACTTAATTCCTCAAGTAAGTCTACATACTTGCTTAAGTTTAGTTGTTGCGCAACCTCTAACTCAATCTTAGTGAAGAGTTCTGGAGCTCTCGCCTTAACTAGCTTCACGACATCTCCCACCATAACCTCAGGGACGTCATGCAGTAAACTCATCTTCATGACCTTCTCGACATCGATATCGGCACACTCACCTCTCAGTCCGTCAGCTAAGTACATACTAATCAACATTACCTCGAAAGTGTGAGCAGCTACTGTCTCAGCAACCGAGTTCGGAACCCCCCTTATCACCCACCCACTCCTAACAACGTATTTTAGATTCGCGATCTTTCCTAGATTCATTCACACACCACATGAATTCCTAGAAACCGATTAAAAAACTGTCTACTCAGATAATGAGGTATGAAACGATTAATGAGGCACTCATCACAATTAATAAATAGAAACACATCACGACCACTACCTCCGCGCGCGATTCAGGCATTTCCTTACCTATAAGGATTTTCACTGGATAAGTGATTACACTACCTAAGGCTCTAGGTATTAACATGATGAAGGGGGTTCGTTCCGCATATTGAAGATACTCACTACCTAACCTCCTCTTCAACTCAATCTCCTCAATCAGCGCTATACTGAGAACGATTGAGACAGCTATTAGCCAAGGCAATCCCGGTGCTGGCGGGGACCATCCCCTACCCCCCTCAACCACGCTGGCTAGGGATAGAAGACCATAACTCCATATTATGAATCCCAGGTATTGAGGATGTCTTGAGAACCTATACACTCCCTCATTACTCAGAACTCTGTGTTTTAGTTTATCATTCACCCACGTCATCACACCTAAGAAGAAGATCGCGAGCCCAATCACCATGAACGCGAAGCTTATTGGAACAGAGAAATCCACGCTTAATTCAGGCATCACCAACCTAGCGATCCACGTAATCACGGAGTTAATCACCCAAGCAGGGACGTAAGTAATCAAGCCGAGTCTAACGAAAATCTCCGAATCTATGAACGGGAACCATAACAACCTCAACACACCGACACCAGCCAAGAAGAACATGGTAAAAGCGAAGTATCCTATCGTCGGTAGGTAGAGGGCTAGAGATCCTAGCAAAGACAACCTAGTCTTATTAAGTAAGAACCCAACACCCACAATAACAATAATAGTCGCTAACCCTACGTAACCAAAAATCCTTAAACTAGACTCTAGCTCCTGACATCTAGGAAAATCAGATAAAAGCACGCAGTCGGGAATGAATCCAAGTAACCAGCTATTAACTATCCTGATGACCTCAAGCGAGGCATATACTAAAGCTAGAGAAAAAAGCGTGGAGAAACCTATGGATACTAACAACCTATACCTACTCATCAATTCACCCCAAAGAACGAGCTTTCAGCTGTAAACACCTATAATTAGGTTTGGTCTTAGTTAATATATACCGCCCCTCTATTCCGGAGCGAGCCCTAGTTACAACTATTTTTAATATGTTCCTCAAAAATATATTGAGGGTGTATTGAATTGAGTTTTGATGAGGGTCTCCTACGTGAATTAATTGATGCGGGAGTTGCTGCTGGAGCAACCTATGTGGAGGCTCGTTACCAGAATGATCAAGGAATATCTGTGGCGATGAGAAACGGTAGGATAATCGGGGTCGGGTCCGTTAAGGAGGAAGGTGTTGGTGTGAGGGTCTTGATGAACGGGTCCTTAGGATTTGCGGCAACCAACGACTTGAGTAAGGAGGGCTTGATGAACGCTCTCGAGAAGGCAGTGAGTAGAGCTAGGGCGACTGCGTCGCTGAGGAGGAGCCCCATCACGTTTACTGAGGAGAGGGTTGGGAGAGCTTCTTATGAAGTGATACCTAAGTCTAAATTAGAAGATATTCACGTTGAGGATTTAACGAGCTTGGGTAAGGAGGCTTACGGGGAACTACTTAAGACAGTTAGTCAGGTCAAGCTACCTGTGTGCGTCTTCAGTGCGGAGACCCACATGCAGGAGAAGCTAATAATGACTTCTGAGGGAGCGTATGTTAGGTCAAGAATCCCTAGAATCTACATATCGCTTAATTTAGTACTCCTACATCAACAGAGAGGGACTTTGCAGAGAATGAAGGAATTCGCCAGCTCCGGTGGTGGCGAGCTCCTTAAGGAATGGAAGCCTATTGAAGTAGTCTCAGAGGAGGTTAAGAACTTAGAAGTCGTTTTACTGAAGGGTGTTGAACCACCTAAGGATCCTGTTGACGTGGTTGTTGGGTCAGAGATAATCGGGTTGTTGGTTCATGAGTCGGCCGGACACCCCATGGAGGCTGATAGAATACTAGGGCGTGAGGCCGCGCAGGCAGGGGAATCCTACGTCAAGCCTGAAATGATAGGGAAGTACAGGATAGGGAATGAGTTAGCTACTGTGATCGAAGACCCTACGATACCCGGTAGCAACGGATTCTACCTCTACGACGACGAGGGAGTTCCGGCAAGGCCTAGATACCTCTATAAGGAGGGAATCATCAACGAAGCACTCCATAACAGACATACCGCGAGCATATTCGGTATCAAGAGTAATGCTGCGGCCAGAGCCATGAACTACGCTTCAGAGCCCATAATACGTATGAGTAACACGTACCTCAAGCCAGGTAATATGAGCTTCGAGGAACTCATAGATGACATAGACCTGGGGGTTTTCATTAAGTCGTATATGGAGTGGAACATAGACGATATCAGGTGGAATCAAAGATATGTAGGCTTAGAAGCCTACCTAATAAGAAACGGGGAGTTAGCCGAGCCGATCAGAAACCCGGTGCTAGTGATAACCACTCAAGGATTCTACAGCAACATAGTAGCTGTCGATAAGGAGTTGAAGTTCTATCCGGGCACTTGCGGTAAGGGGGAACCCTCACAAGGAGTTCCTGTATGGTTTGGTGGTCCGGATGTCAGGATCTCCAAGATTAGGTTGGGGGTGATCGCTTAATGACCGGGACTATAGAGTTGGGGAGGGAGGTAGTCAATAAGCTGAGGACTAGCTACGACGACGTCGCAGTCCTCATAAAAACTCGTGACAGGGTTATGGTGAAGCTATGGAACACTGAACCCTCAGTAACTCAGAGCTGGATAACCACGGAAGTGTCCTTGCTGTTAACTAAGTCGAAGAGAGTGTTGATACTGGAATTCTCTGTCGGTAAACCTGAGGAGGTCCTTAAGGCTGTTGAGAAGATCTCAAACGTGGTTGAGAGAATTGAAGAATCAGAACTCTACGCTCCCCTACCAGAACCTCAGGAAGTGAAGCTAGTTGAGGGATCTTTCGACCCGAAAGTAATTGACGCGATGAGAGATCCCGGCAAGCTAACTAGGTTGATGATTGATGCCGCGCTATCTGAGGGGGCTGAGAGGGTCGCGGGTACTCTAACCTTAAGTAAGGATGAGAGAGTTCTAGTTACTAGTAAGGGGTTCGAGAATAGTGAGAGAAGAACGTTGGTTGAGGCATACCTGAGAGCGTTTAAGAAGGAGTTTAGTGGTCAGTGGGCTCACGGATCGACGCACGTGAACGAGAAAGAAATCGAGGAAGTTGGTAGGAAAGCAGGCTTATACGCCTCAATAACTAGTGATAAAGCGGACCTACAACCCGGTAAGTACGACGTAATCCTCTCACCACTCGTGGTAGGTAACTTAATGAATTATGTGTCTTTCATGTCTTCAGCACTAGCAGTGTTAATGGGTTATTCAATGTTCATGAAGTTCAGACCCGGCGATAAGATAGCTTCAGAGAAGCTAACGCTGGTGGACACGCCCAGAGACCCCACCCTACCTAACGTAGCCTCATTCGACGATGAGGGGGTTCCCACATATGATAAGCCTATAATAGAGGACGGAGTCTTCCACAACCTACTCCACAACTCCGGCACGGCAACCAAGCTCGGGGTTAAATCGACTGGTAATGCTGGATGGGTGATGCCGAATCCCTGGAACCTGTGTATGAAGCCTGGAGACCTGAGGGAGGAAGAATTAGTTAGTGAGTTAAGAAATGGAGTTATAATAACCAATAACTGGTATACTAGACTACAAAACTACGTTGAGGGAACGTTCTCGACTGTTGCGCGTGACGCGGCGTTACTGGTTAAGAACGGTGAAGTGGTGGGCAACGTCGGTAGGGTGAGGATAGCAACGAGCTTCCCAGAACTACTCAACAACATTGAGGAGATGACCAGGCAAACATATGATATCATGTGGTGGGAGGTCCGGACACCCACTAGAGCACCGTTCGTGTTAGCTAGGAATGTTAACCTGACCAAACCCTACATATGATTTTTCATCAGAAAGATTCTGGTTGTCCGTACTCACCCGAGAATTCATCACCTATTTCCTCAGTTCTCCAAGCGTTAGGGCATCCCTTACCATACCTTATTATAGGTCCCTCAAGCTTAGTTAGTAGCACGACCCTCGACGGTACGGAGTATGACGCTATCCTATAGCCCGTCTCAGCCGCTAACTTCTCAGCGAAATCCAAGACTTCATTCATTGAAGGCATGCTATCCCTGCTTAATCTCCCGGTAGAGCCGCCTACGTGCATGTAAGCCTTAGGCTCTACGTAGGTTGGTGAGGCCTTATCTATTAACCTGGCAAATCCTTTGACGTCTTTATTGCTCATATTGAACTCCTTAATTAAAGTTATTCTAAGGACGGTAGGCGATGAGAAAGACGGCAGTAACTCTAAGGTTTCTAAGGTTTTCTCCCAGCCCTTACTTATGAGAGGTCTATTAAAGAAATCATACATTTCTTTATTCCACGTCTCTAAAGACACGTAAAGTTGAGTAGGCTCTTCCTCAAGCGACGCTAAAACCTCAGGCCTTATACCTCTAGTCACTAAGAACGTGGTCAAGCCTTTCTTATGGAACACCTGAATCAACTCACTCAGCCTGGGATACAGGGTTGGCTCACCGGTAAGTGAGATAGCTACGTGCTTAGGATCCATCGCCTCCTCCCACATGTTTTTAGGAGCTACATTCCTGTACCCGCTAACAGTCCGTCGATGCTCCTCTATGGCTAGATCGGCTATCACTTCAGGATCGTCAACACTAGGTAACCTCATCAAGTCTTTATCGCTTAATCCAAGGTCTTGCGGCCTCACCCTCCAGCAATGAAGACACGCATTCCAGCACCAAAGAGTAGCGGGGGTAAACTGTACACACCTATGCGACTCAATCCCGTAGAACTTACACTTATAGCAAAACCTACCCTGAGTCAACGCGTTATGAACCCATAAACACTTCTTAACAGCCGAGTGCGAACCTATTAAATGGTATTTCTGATTCTTCAACCTACTCATAACTAGGGTGAGTGGTTCAGCGCACTCAACCTCTACAGGCAATCTCATAGTCCTTCTTATCCTACTCACCAAGAGCTTATCGGTTATGCAACTAATAATATTTTCACTTAGTTTCACTTCTTTGTTTAGTAACTGCCCAGGTCCTCAAGTAAGCGTTCAATGAATTACTTATTCTATGTGGGTCCAGATAAAGTTCGCTTGCGTTTAGCCTCCTAAGTATCTCAAAAGCTTTCTCAAGTATGTTGTTGGTGTCCTCCTGCCTAGCTAGCTCAAATAGTGTCTCACTGAAAGACCACGGGTAATATATCCAGACCCACTTCTCAACAGTTCAACGTAGTAATCAGGTATGAAAGAACTAGAGGTTTTGTAGTGTAGCACGGCGGTCTTAACTTCACGAGCTCCTAAACTATTGACTAGCCTGACAATCCTTGACATGGTGGTTCCTGTATCAACCACCTCATCAACAACTAAAACCTCCTTATTCTTAAGCTCTATCCCACCATAATAGCTAATCTCCGGCTCCTCCAATATCCTGCCCCCAACACCCCAGAACCTAGATCTCACCACGTGGAAGTCGTCCACCCCTATTACGTCACTAACTATTCGTGCAGGAACCAGCCCACCCCTCGATATGGTTAATACTGTAGTGAAGTTCTCCCCTGAGTCAAGGATTATTTCAGCCAACCTATAACACATGCTCAAAGCCCTACTCCAAGGTAGGTAAAGAATCTCCATCAGGATCCCCTCAGCAAGGCTCTATAGTGCTTGGGGGCTTAGACGTTATAGCGTACGTTACAGTGGTAACCCTACTTAAGCTGGAGGTTATCCTCCTAGCCATTACGTCAAGAACCTCGTGCGGTATCCTAACCCAATCAGCAGTCATGCCATCAGAACTCTCAACAACCCTTATCGTCAGAATATACCCTTGATCTCTCTCATCGCCCTTAACCCCCACCCACATATCATCACCGACGACAGCGAAAGCCTGCCACACGGAATCGTAAAGCCCGTACTCCCTCAACGTGTCCTCAACTATTTTAGAAGCTTTCCTAACTATCTCTAACTTCTCCCTAGTGAAAGCACCGATCACTCTCACCGCCAGACCAGGTCCGGGGAACGGGTGCCTCTTCAACAAAGCTTCAGGAAGGCCTAAGAGTCTCCCGACCTCCCTAACCTCGTCTTTGTAGAGATACCTCAACGGCTCAAGTATTCTCATCCTAAACCAAGAAGGTATTCCCCCGACGTTATGATGTGTCTTAATCTTGCTTGAACCGCTCACGACGCCGCTCTCTATCACGTCAGGGTAAGTAGTTCCCTGAACGAAATACTTGATTTCCGGATCTCTCTCAATTAGCTCTCTGAAAATCTTAACGAATTCCTCGCCAATTAACTTTCTACGCTCCTCGCAATCAGAGACTCCCTCGAGCAACTTTAAGAATCTCTCTTCAGCGTCTATGTAGAGCGGTTCTAACCCCAAACTTCTTAAATTACTTAAGACTTCCTCAACCTCACCCTCTCTCAAAAGTCCGTGATTAACGAAAACAGCGATTAGCTTATCCTTAAAAACCTTCTTAGCTATTAGGGCAGAAACCGTAGAATCTATTCCGCCGCTAACCGCGACTAACGCTTTAGCGTTCACGTCAACCTCATTAATCATCTCTTTAGTTATGCGGCCAACGTAGTCACTGAGCGACCAGTTTCTCGCGACACCTGCAATACTGAGAAAGTTCTCAAGTAATCGAAGCCCCTTAACGGTGTGCTTGACTTCTGGGTGAAATTGTACACCGTAAAACACGTTACCCTCGTGAAGTACCTTAAAAGTTGCAACACACCCGTTTTCTGATAAGGCAAGAACTTCCCCTAAGTTGGGAAGCGAGGTAACACACTCGTTATGACTCATCCACACAAACTCAAAATCCTCCCAACCGTTAAATATAGGATCGCGTTTCAGTATTCTTACCCCCGTGCGACCAAACTCCATCCTCTTTTCTATATTACCCCCAAGCAACTTAGCAAGTAGTTGATGCCCGAAGCATATGCCGAGAATAGGCTTACCGCTATCGAAAACTAACTCACTAATCTTATTGAGTTCTGCTTCATCAAGTTCACTAACGCTTAAAGGACTGCCCGATAAGACTAAGGCATCAAACCTTGAAAGAATTGACTTCTCTAAAGATTTGTATGGGATAACGCTAGTGTAAACCCCTAGCTCCCTAAACCTCCTAGATATCAAGTGAGTGTATTGTCCACCTAAATCCACAACGAGAATCCCGCCAAGAAACTCCTCCCTCATTCTAACCCCCGACATAAATAATTTCATAAACATATTAAATATTTAATTCCGACGTAATGTAATGCCCCTCATATAATTAACATAAATAAATTAATTAGTGTGAAAGAAGTCACCACCACCTTCTTAACAGAACCTAATGAAAACATTCTCAAAAACTCTGAAGTATAGCTCTACCAGCAATAACCCCCGTAGCAGCAGCTATATTTAAACCTCTTGAAAGCCCTGCCCCGTCACCAGCTACAAAAATATTCTCAACGCTAGTCTGTAAGTTCTTGTCTGTCTTAACTTTTATGCTATAATACTTGATCTCAGGCGCGTAAAGTATTGTTTGCGGTGAGTAAAGACCTGGGTAAAGAATATTCAATCTCTTGAAAGCTTCGAGCAGGTTGACTATGACTCTGTAGGGAAGAACAACTCCTATATCTCCGGGAGTCACGTTCTTTAAGGTAGGCGTCACAATACTCCTCTCTATCCTCTCCCAGGTACTCCTCCTACCCTTCTCTAAATCACCTAACCTCTGAATTATTGGTTTGCCAACACCTACTCGAGTAGCTATCCTAGCTATAGACTTACCTAACTCTGTGGCGTCGGAGTAAGGATCTGTGAGTTTTAACGTAACTAATAACGCGAAGTTGGTATTCCTAGATTTTAAGTTCCTGTAACTAACCCCATTAACCCCTATGGTGCCGTCCTCGTACCTCTCCTGCACCACGAACCCGCGCGGGTTCGTGCAGAAAGTCCTGACTCTATCATCGTAAAATTTTGTGTAGAGAACTATTTTAGGGTCTGGGTTCACTGTAGTGACGTCCTCAGCTACATAAGACGGAACCTCTACCCTAACACCTACATCTAGAAATCCTGGCTCATGATCTATGCCCAGCATCTTAACCACTCTCTGAAACCACGTAACCCCTCCTCTGCCGGGCGCTAGGAGTACTCTGCGGGCCGTGAACTCCCCTCTAGTAGTACTTAACTTAAAGACGCCGTCACCCTTCAACACCTCAACCACGCTTGTTTCTGTGAATATTCTTACACTCTTCTTCTCTAAATAGGTACTCAAGTTATCGACAACCCTAATCATGACATCCGTCCCAACAATTCTCTGAGGTGTCGGTATGTACTTCGCGCCGGCCTTAGCCGCAAGTCTCTCAAGCGCTGTTATTTTCTCCTTGTCAGGCACGTGGAGTGTGTCTTCCGGTACGCCGAAAGACACGAATATCCTGTCAACGTACTTCACTAATTCCTCAGCATAATTCCAGTCACCGACTAACTTATCTAGGTCTCCTCCCACGTCAGGCCTTAGGTTGAGCGTCCCACTACTTAACGCACCAGCACCTCCCACTCCGTAGGTCACGTTGCATACCTCGCAGTTTAGGCACTCCACCTTATTGTTTAAGATGTGAGAGTTCGCGTTATTTGATTTTATAGCTAACGGACATTTCCTCTCAGTAACTCTCCTCCCCTTATCAAAGACAGCTACTCTTAAATTACTTCCTGCGTTATTCACTATCTCTAGAGCGGCCATTAGTCCAGCAGGTCCTCCACCGACTATTACGACGTCAAAATCCCTCATTTCGTAACACCTAAATCTTTTCTCCTATCTATCATGTGAGTGACGTCATCCCCGGTACCTATGAGCGTTACTGGAATCCCTATCACGTCCTCTAAGTCCTCCACCCATCTCTTGGCTTCAGGAGGCAGCTTACCCCACTCCCTAACTCTAGCTGAGGAAGGGAAAACCTTGTCAAGACATGTTAAGGCTGCTTGAGTTGCTGAATTAAGTATTACAGCTCTCTTAGCTAAGTCATAGTCGAAGGGCGCTGCCCTCCTCATCCTCCCGGTGACAGATGCCCTCTCCAACCAACCCCTGTTAATGACTTCCTCAAGAGGTAGCTCACCAGGTAGGGGACCGCTCCCAACCCTGGTGACGTAAGACTTAAAAACTAGGATGACCTCATCCACGTGTTTGGGTCCTAGACCTACTTCTGATAAGATCCCTGAAGCTGTGGTATCCCTGCTAGTCACGTAGGGGTACGTGCCGTGATATAAAGATAGGTAAGTGCCTTGAGTACCCTCAATCAACACGTCACCCCCCGAATCAAGAGTCGCCTGAAGCTCGTTAACTAAATCCACTAAGTACGTGCTTAGTTCGGGGAAGTCTCTAGCAAGCTTTAACCTACGCATCACTCTATCAACCATGGCTGCTCCAACACCTTGAAGGGTAGAACCTATGGAGTTCCTGAGGTACTCGTCTCTCGCCTCAGCCTCCACATGCTTATCCTCTATAACTCCGGCGTTTCTGTCCACGAAAACTCTCCCAGCAACACCTAAAGTAGTGACTTCTCTAAAGAACACGTCAAGCCTTACTAAAGATCCAGCACCAATATAGAGCTTACAACTACCGTTCACGAAAGCTGAGGGAATTATCCTCAACTTGAACTCCTTACCACCCCAAATCACTGTATGTCCCGCGTTAACGGAACCCACCCTCACAGCCGCGTTTACTTCGTCGTTGAGGGCTAGGTAAGCGACTACCTTACCCTTACCTTCGTCACCGAAGAACCCTCCGACAACCACACTTAACATCTTATTCCCTAAATTAATTTACATTGAGTAATATAAATATTTTCGTCCCCTCAACTGAAGGTTAATCCGAAATTTTACAATAAATAATATAAAAGAAGGAATGACGTCAAGAAAACAATTCCTTCCGTTAAGTTAAAAACCCGTGTTACATAAAGTCGTAGGATAGCTAGCAATGAGCGTCGAACGAATAACTAGAAGGTATTACAGGCGTTTGAGCCTGCTGCCCCGGAAGAGGTTTTTAATAGCCATATATGTTTCACTGATTTCATTAGCGGGTATAGCT
>DAIRVF010000018.1:0-14162 GCA_036802965.1 Zestosphaera sp. | reverse complement strand
AGTTAGGAAGGGTTGGGGGTGTGTTATGAATAGTGATGAGTACAGGAGTCTGAAGAGGAGGTTCTCATCCTTCGACTCCTCCTGTGCTTCGTGCTGATTATTATGGTCATTAAGGATTCGACGCAGGCGACCGTGTTCACCGCCCTAATATCCTTGGCTGTAAGCATCCTACTCATGCTGGAAGCGGTAGTCGAGATATTCTTGACGTTTTGATTAATAGGGTCATGGGATGTGGGGAGCTTTCCTCACTCGCTCGGGTGCTCTCCACGAGCACGGCATCATCTTACTCGGTCCCCGTTGCCGGCTGAGGGGCTCCTCGCTCACTAAGCTCGCACACTCCTAACCCAATAATTAATTTCGGCAAACTCAAAACACCTCCCCACTCTAAGGAACGAAGCTTCCACTTAAGAGTGAGGTCTTCATGCTCTCATCAACGCAGATCACTATAATCCTATGGAATGATCGTGATGTCGGGGTCGAAATAACTTTTAGTGGGTGATTCGTGAACCTTGTGGGATGGTTATAACTTGCTGCGTCATGTAACCCATGATTAAGAACTCACGTATACTAAGCTACGTCAATATTCTGTGTAGTTGCTAGACTTAATTTCTTAATATTTCGTGTGCATGTAGTTTAAGGGTATTGAGTCTTGGTGATGGGCGTGGCTAGCAAGCAACGCGTCGAGGGGTTCTGGGTTGCTGGGATATGCGTTAATGATTTTCGCCTCCCTCCTGTGGAGTCTTAGCCCAGCTATCATAAGCAGGTTCGGTAAGTACATAAAGCCTGTGACGTTTACGGGTTTAAGAGCGCTTATAGCATCCGTGACCTTATTCCTCGTTATGCTTTTGAGTGGTGGAATCAAGGTGAGTAACTTAAGTACCTACGTATTACTTATCGCAATCCTCTCAGCCGTCATAGGACCTGGCGTCGGGGATGTCTTCTATACTAAATCTATCCAGCTAATAGGGGGTTTCTTAGCGGTCGTGCTTGGATACACCTATATGTTCGTGGCTCAAACGATAGCGGTGTTCTTTCTTGGAGAGTCTATGACGACGGGACTCTTAATCGGTAGCTTCCTCGCCTTCACAGGGGTCGTGATAGCTGTTCACAGCGGCACCACGATCAATCAACACAGGAATCTTTGCTGGAGAGGTATCGCGTACGCATTAATAACCTCAGTTTCCTGGGGCGTGTCTACTTCAATGCTTAAGATCGCTTTAAGCTTTACCGACGAATTAGCGCTTACTATCCTGAGACTCACGGCGATCTCCCTCATCTTCCTACCTGCAGGACTCCTGCATGAGGGGAGACCTCCGAACAACAGCGTTAAACCCTTCCTACTAGTTGCTGCGGTTACCGCAACACTTGACTGGACTCTCGGCATGTACGTGTTCATATACTCGATAAACCTGATGGGGGTTGCGACAACGGTAGTCATCACAGCCCTCACCCCGGTACTAACAACCATAACCTCCAAGACCGTGGCACGGGAGAAGCTTTCACCAACGAACGTCGTAGGCGCCCTACTCACCTCAGCCGGCATAGCCATAACAACACTCTGAGCACCACTGACCAGAACGAGGGAAGGGTTAACATCTTACGTGTAGCTTTACCACACTAAGATACATAGTGGAGATATTTTATGAATAGATGTTTTGAGCTCGTAAAAAAATCTTCGGAGGATTACTTAGTCTTCCTTAAGTAAGGATTTTTAAAATCTAATGCGAAATATAATTTTGGAGTCGGAGGGCTTTTCCACTTATGGGTGACGTGAAGAAGTTCGTTATGGGGGTTCCAGGTCTTGACAAGCTTGTTGGTGAGGTTGAGACTCCCTACACGCTCTTAGTGGCTGGACACCCGGGTGCCGGTAAGACAACCCTCGCCACGGCAGTGTGCTATGCTAACGCTCTACAGGGTAGGAAATGCCTGTACGTGACGTTCTACGAGGATAGAGAGAAGTTCTTTAAGTTTATGAAGCGTCTGGGTCTAGACCTTGAGTCCGTCGAGCTTAGAGGTTTATTCAGGTTCGTCAGGCTCCCGCAAGTACTGAATTTTGAGCAAGCTGTTGAGGGGATAAGCAAGGTCGTTACTGAGGAGTACGATATAGTGGTCATAGACACGATCACGGCCTTACTGGGGTCTGTTAGGGAGAGTGCTGAGAGGAGGGCTTGGCTCCTCAACTACTTCTACCAATTACCGACTGTATTGAATAATTTCCTGATCTTAGTCGCTGAGCTACCGTTCGGGGAGGAGAAGTTAGGTCTAGACCCTATAGAGTTCGTCGCGGACGCCACGCTACTGCTGAAGCACAGGATTGAAGACGGGTTCCTAACAAGGGTCATAGAGGTGAGGAAGGTTCGCGGAGCGCCGGTGCACGTGGCGGAGACATACTTCGCGATAACTGAAGGCACAGGCATAGTAGTATTCACGCCGCCAGTGCTCGCAGAACTCCCGCGAGAAAGCGAGGAGATCATCACTTTTGAAGAGTATATGAAGTTTATCAGGTTCCGCAAGGGCTACATAATAAATGTTTTCTACCCTCCAGAACCTGGGGCAGGCCTAGATACCTTGTTATGGGCGTTGGCAGTAGCCATTAAAAATAATATGAGGATGCTCGTAGTCAGCTATACTAACCCGGAGTCAGTGCTGCGTGAGGCTCTCAAGAACAAGCTCATGGAGTGTGGTTTGAACGATGAGAGAGCTGATAAATTCCTAGACAAGTACTTGAGTATCGCGGCGTTAAACCCCTTCGCTTATGGCCTCACACAACTAATCGCGCGTGAGTTAACGATCATAGAACGTGTTAAGCCAGATATCGTGGTCTTCTGGGGGACGCATATACCTAGCTATGTCAGGTACGTGAATGAATTGAAGGAGTTATTCAACGAGCTCACGTACCTGAAGTCCAAGAACGTGACGACGATCAGGGTAGGCTCCTGCCTGAATGAAGATGTCTGTAACGCGGAAACAGCGATTTCCGACGTAACACTCAGGTTTGTGAGGGTTTTCAAGAGAGATGGAAGCATAGACACGAGACTCTACGTCTGCGAGAGGTTTAAAGAACCTGCAGTGCTCCCGAGTAAAGCGGTCACGGGGTTTGTGAGGTCGTGTGGGAAGATATTAAAGGAGCTTGCTGACAAGCTTTGAGGTGAGAGCGTAGCTAGCTATGTTGGCTGAGCTTCATTAACTCATCTAATAGTTGCGTGAACTGCCTCACCTTCCCTAGCAACTCCGCGTGCTTAGTTGCTAACTCCTCTCTCTCCTTAGCTAACTGCGTTAGCTTAGCTTGCGCTTCCGTGAGTTCCGCCCTCATCTTCTCTATGAGGGCTTCCCTCTCTTTCAACGCTTCAGTGAGTTGTGTTGACCTAGCCTTCAATCGCTCAACCTCTTCTTCAAGATTCTTAACCCTCTCTCTAAGTCGAGATGCTTCCTCCCTCAGTGTCTTAATCTCCTCCTCAGAACCGGTGAGAGGCACCCTGATTAAGGGAACTACGAGCTTAAGTTCCCCCTTCCTCAACTTCTCGTAAGTCTCAGCAACAAGTTTCCCAGCTTTCGTCTTACCTGATAAGTGACTCCTGATAGTAGCTTCAGTCCTCCCAAGCTCGTCAGCTATCTGAGTCACGAGCATCCCAGCCTTCGCTCTAGCTAACGAGCCAGCAGCAACCGCCAAGCTATCAATCCACGTAGACCTCTCAACAGGATCTCTAATCAACTCCAAGACCTCAGGTCTGTAGAGCGTGCCGATTATTAAAGCCATCTCGAGCTGGCTAATCTCCCTCTTGCCAATAGGCTTAAGTGGGGCGTTACTCAAATCAATCTCAACTGATTCAAGCCGTGCACTCTGCAACTCAGGACTCTGAACCCCCTCACCCTCAACCATCTTCAACACACCTTAAGTAAAAAGGTAGCGAAGAACTTAAATCCTTAACACGGGAGAAAACTTAAGTTTATCATCAACAATTACTTAATGGAGGGCCCCAACAATGAGTGAGGAAGAAAAGAAAGAGAAAGGTAAGGTAGAAGAGGTAGCTGAGAAAACAGGTGAGGTAGTGGGTAAGGGGGTTAAGAAAGGGGTTAGCGCGATCAAGAGCTTCGGTAAGGGGCTAGCGAAGGGTATTAAGGAGGAGAAAGAAGAGAAATCAAACGAATAATGATTTTAATTAAAAACTTCGTAACCAACAACCCTCTCTTCATTATTTTATTAAGGATAAGAGAAGGACTGTGAGTAACTTCTCTTAATACTGCGTAGAGAGAGGAAGCCCTGAAGTTGCCGTACGGGAATCGCTTGAGCGAATAAGTGAAACAGTATTTCAAGAGTTGTTGTCTTGCCGTTAGCTTCATACATCTCTAACTAACTATGCTCGCTTTTACGTGTCTAGGGTTGAATAAGGTTTATTACTTCCGGTGCGGAAGTTACTTTCGGTGTGGAAGTTGTTGTTTGACCCGCGACCTAAGATGTCTAGGAGTGACTTATACGATTTTGAGGAAGAATTGAGTGTGTTGACTCGGTATTTGGGCAAGCCCTTAGTGGTGGTTTCAGGTTTGAGGAGGACTGGGAAGACCTCGCTCGTGCTCACGTCTTTGAATGAGTGTGGCCGGCCCTACGTATTCGTTGATCTTAGGGAGGGCTTTGCTTCGTGGAGGGAGCTTTATGTGTTGCTTTCAAGGAGTTTTAGCGAGTTTATTGTTAGGGCTTCTAGGTGGGGTAGGATAAGGGATGTTTTCCTCAGGCTGATCTCTAGGTTGAGGGGGGTGTCCGTGCTTGGCTTAGAGGTATCGGTGAATTGGTTACCTGAGAAGAGACCTTTGCTGAGTGAGCTCTTCAGTATTCTCGACGAGGTAGGTGAGAGAGTTGGTGAGAGAGTCGTGATTGTTTTCGACGAGTTTCAGAGGACTCGCGGTCCTGTCGGGGTAGCTCTCCATAGCGCGATATCGCACTCCTACGACTTCCACAGAAATCTCTCGTTCATACTCACGGGCTCGGAGATGGGAGTGCTCTACGGGATCTTGAAGAATCCGGAGAATCCACTCTACGGTAGGGCTTACCTAGAGGTGAGAACCCGTAAACTTTCAAAAGAGGAGTCCCTAGATTTTCTCAGGAGAGGCTTCGCGGAGACGGGGATGAAGATTAAGGAGAATGAGATTAAGAAAGCTGTTGAAGAGTTAGATGGTATTATTGGCTGGCTCACCTACTACGGCTACCTGAAGGTGAGTGGTAGAGGGAATTTCGAGAGCGTAGTAAACGAGGCTATCGAGCTAGCTAAAAACGAGCTAGAGTCTTTTCTATCGAGTAGGGTAAGCAGGAGGTATAGAATAGTCTTGAAGCTTCTCGCGGAGGACGTCAGGGAATGGGGAAGACTTAAAAAAGCTCTCGAAAACGTCGAGGGAACTGAGTTAAGTGATAGAGTCCTATACGAAATACTTCAAAACTTAAGGAACCACTCAATCATAGATAATGAAAACAACTTCACAGATCCTGTTGTTAGGAGAGCTGCTCAGCACCTCTAAGAACTTCAAGCTTCGTATGGCTTCACGCTCAGTCTTCTATCTCATCAGGAACCCTCACCTTAACAGCTCGCCCTAAAGAGCGAGGTTTTCAGTTGTAAACTTGTTAATCTGTTAATTTAGATACGGCTCCCTATACCACGTGAGGGTAACGTAGCGAAACTTCGAAAGACCTCTTAAGGGAATATCCGTTAGTATGAATATTCGTTAAGTATGTTTAAAAGCATGTTTTGATTCTTGTGGAGCCCAATGCTTATAAGCCTTACCTACGGATATAGGCTTATAGTGTGATGTATGAAGTTTTGGGGGTCGTTGACTTGGCGGCGTCGCGGGTTTGAGGTAGGGGGTTGGTGAGTGATGGATTACTCTAGGTTCCTGTCTTCGGAGACGGATCTAATGCGTGACCCGGAGATAAGGGAGTTGCTGAAGCTGTCTGAGCGGAGTGACATCGTGAGCTTTGCTGGAGGTCTTCCAGACCCTCAGGTATTTCCGTTGGAGGAGTTAGCTGAGATAACGGTGTTCGCGTTCAGGGAGTTCGGGGTCTCAGCTCTCCAGTACGGGCCTACGAGGGGGGCGACTCCCTACGTTAAGGAGTTAGTTGAGTTCTTGTGGAGGGTTAGGGGTGTTAAAGCCTCGCCTGATGAAGTGGTGGTTACCGTTGGTTCTCAGCAAGCTCTAGATATTCTTTCAAGGGTTTTCGTGGATCCAGGTGACTACGTAGTTGTCGAGGAGCCGACTTATGTTGCAGCACTCAATGTCTTAAGGATTAGGAAACCGAGGTTCGTCGGAGTTCCGGTAGATGATGAAGGCATATTGGTTGATGTTCTGGAGGATAAATTGAGGGAGCTTCGCGGTGAGGGTAAACGTGTTAAGTTTCTCTACACGATACCCGTAGCTCAGAACCCTGCTGGCGTGACCTTAAGTAAGAGAAGGAAGAAACGCTTGGTCGAGTTAGCAGAGGAGTACGACTTCCTGATAGTTGAGGACGATGTCTACGGTCTCTTAGTGTTCGAGGACGGTGTTGACACGACGCCGATAAGGGATTTAGCTCCTGAGAGAACCGTGTACGTGGGGTCCTTCAGCAAGATCCTATCACCAGGTATGAGGCTCGGTCACGTAATAGCTCCTAAACCACTAGCCGACGTCCTTGAAAGAGCTAAGCAGTCCATAGACCTTCACACACCGTCACTAACTCAGTACGTGGCGATGGAAGCTCTGAGGAGAGGTGTAGTGGAGCGTAACCTACCACGCATTAAAACCCTCTATAAGCTGAAGAGAGATATAATGCTTGATGCCCTCCAGGAGAACATGCCTGAGGGGGTCTGGTGGACTAAGCCTGTGGGAGGGATGTTCATTTGGCTGAAGCTCAACGCCCGAGTCGACACCTCACAGCTACTGCTTAAGGCGGTTGAGCGCGGCGTAGCCTATGTCCCGGGCAAGACATTCTACCACGACATGAGGGAGACAGACACCATGAGACTCAACTACACGAAACCAACAGCAGAGCAGATAAGAGAAGGTATTGAAACGTTAGCGGAGGTAGTTAGGGAAGCGTTGAGGAGTTGAAGGATTTAAATGTAGTGTGGTTAGTGTTGAGGGGTTTGCTAAAGTTATTGTCACTGTCAATATCTTTTTGTCTCTAACGTGTCCGTTAAAGATCTTTATGGTTACTGTGTGTCCGGGGCTTAATGCTATAGGTAGCTGGAGATTTATCTTGGTTTTCGTGTTGTCTGGTTTAGTTATTACTACGTATGATTCGTTGTTTGATGTATTATACTTAGAGAGGATTAGCTTGGTGCCGTCCGCGAACACTATCGTAATCCCGGTTATCAGTATTGCTTGAGAATATCGGCTTGTGATATTTATTGTTATGAGGGTATTCTTATGTGTCCACACACCGTGAACCACCCTGATTATGGACTCGCTCTCAGCTCTCTCCCTTAAAGACTCACTCATCATTTGGGTGAGGTCCGCTAACCTATAGAGTGTTGTTAGGAGGAAAGCTATTATAGCGATGAAAATAAGTATTAACGCTGCCACCCCTACCACAGAGCTAATGCCGTGCTTAAATCTTGGATGCGAGAACCTCAACTAAACCACCACTATACGAGATCTTAACCCTAACCATACCCTGCGGCTGAGGAAGCTTACAAGCAATCTCGACGACGTCGTAAGGTCTTAAGGATCTGAAGCCCTCGCTTGGACATCCTTCAAGCAAGACATCGTCAACGTAAATACCGTATACCTCCACAGGATACTCACCAACAGATACTATCACGTGCAGAACATCGTCACCACCAACGTAACTCGCCGTAATTACCATGAGTGAACGCATGCTAACACTATACTCAGCCAAGCTCTTAGAGAAGAGTGACTCACTCAAAGAAATCACGGCGTTGAAGTGGGCGTAAATCAGGACGAGAGCCCCTAAAACTATGATAACCAATATCACAGCAGATACATACTCACTAACACCAAGCCTACTCCTCGGGCGTGGCAGGCTCATCTCCTTAATCCATAACATATGTTACGTACGCGCTAATAAATAATGCCCGCTCCTAGTGAGAATACACAACCGCGGCGGATCTAGATCAGGAGTAGCTACTCAGGTCAAGAACTTCAAAGGAATTCATTGAGGGATTTGTAGTAAGGGTTATAATCCTTTCAAGCATAGCTATTATATGGTGTTGAAAAGTGAAGATACGTTCAGGTGTCTCACCAATCGTGGCTACAGTGATCCTGATACTGATAGCTACGGCTGCGGGAGTTTTACTCTGGGTTTGGGTTAGCGGATACGTGTCCAGAAACCCGACCGCTCAATCAGCGCTAGATGAGAGAATCAAAGTGGAGGCGGTGAGGGTGGAGGTGGAAACAAATAGCTCTAAAGTAACCGTGTACGTGAGGAACGTGGGTAGCGTAACAGTGAATATCAGCTCCGGGTACGTCCTCGACGTGAACGGCAACTTAATAATGGGAGGTCCCGTCGACAGCACGCTAGTGAAACCTGGTGAGGTAGGTAGCGTCGTCATAAGCTCAGAGCAAGAATTAATTAAAGGGAATTTATACATTGTCAAGATAGTCACGCAGAGAGGCACAGAGTCGCTGTACTCCTTCGTGGTCCCGCCTTAATCGCAGCTAATAAACCTGCGAAATAGTCCTGATTTAAGGAATTGTTATTGAAAGAAATACATACTTGTGTTTTTAACTATTAAGTAGTGGTGCGTGACGTAGGTGGCACAACTTAGTGAGGAGTCTCTGAGGACTAGCTACACGATCCCGTCAATAGTTGAGATCAGGGTTGACATAGCTGAAGGAATTGATAAGAAGCTCAGGTACCGTGTTCACGAGCCGGTCCTCAGCGACAGAGGCAGAACACTCCTGAACAACTTCATCTACAAGGTTTACCGAGACTTAAACTTAATGAAGCACTTATCAACATATGGTTTTTCCCGTAAAGCTTACGAGGTCGTGGTAAGCTTACTGAAAGATTACGTTAGGAAAGAGTTTTCTTCGAGACCGACCGTAATATTCAGGGGTTCCTCGTCAGCGAGCAGGGTTAGTGAAGCCGAGATATATAATGTGGCTTACTACATCGTCCGAGACCTCATGGGTTACGGCCCTATAGACCCGCTCGTGAGAGACCAGCAAGTGGAGGATATAACGTGTAACGGGGTTGAGCTACCTGTTTACGTATTCCACAGGGAGTTCGAGTGGCTTGAGACTAACGTGGTTTTCCCTAATACAGAAGCTCTGGAGAGAGTGATTAGGGTTCTCGCGGTGAGGTCGGGTCAGGAACCCTCGATAGCTAACCCCATAGTGGAAGGCGTGTTAAGACCTGAAGGCTACAGAGTCCACATAGTCTTAGACACCGTGTCTGGGAGGGGGCACTCATTCTCTATAAGGAGGTTTAGGGAAACCCCCTTCACCGTGGTCGAGTTGTTGAGGAGGGGTGTTCTAGACCCCGGCCTGGCAGCACTACTCTGGATGGTTGTTGAGAACAAGCAGGGGATAGTTATCTACGGACCTACAGGATCCGGCAAGACGACGTTACTCAACGCTCTAGCCATGTTCTTGCCGCCGGAAACTAAGATAGTGAGTGTTGAGGACACCCCGGAAATCTTCCTACCCTTCCACGACAACTGGGACTCCATGAGTACTAGACTGAGTAACGACCCGAAAGTCCAGAACGTCACACTCCAAATGCAGATTGAGTCTGCTATGAGGCAGAGGCCTGACGTCCTGATATTGGGTGAGATAAGGTCGAGGGAAGCCTACGCGTTCTTCCAGGGGGTCTCCACAGGTCACGGAGGTCTCACCACAGTCCACGCAGAAAATATCGAGGCTTTAATAAGGAGGCTCACGTCACCGCCTATGAACGTCCCCAAATCAAGTATAGCGACCGCTAAACTCTACATTAACATACTCAGGATCCCGACACCGAGCGGCGTGGTTAGGAAGGTCACTTACGTCTATGAAATCGAGGAATACGACGCGGTGAAGGACTTGATACACTTTAAGCTAATCTCTAAGTGGGCTAAGGACGAGGATGTATGGTATCTTGATGTAAGAAGTAGCAACGTACTGAAATCGATATCTGAGTTAATCCTCACGAGATATGAGGATCTACTCACGGATCTAGCCATGAGAGCTACTACCTTGAGCTATGCCGCAAACAAGAACGTCGACATATTCGAGTTCCACTCACTCTTAAGGCGTTACAGGAGAGACCCTATAAGAACGTTTAACGAAGCTAAGGAATTCTTAGGAGATTCATATAAGTTGGTGATTCGCGAACTTGAAGAGAGAAAAAGTCTCTAACTACTTGCACGCACTACCTAAACTACTCACAGACCCGCTCACCACCCTATACTATAAGTACCCGAGGCTAGAAGACTACGTCCTGGGTGCGGGGGTAAGCAGTCTCGAAGAATATGCCGCGACTTCCGCAAAGCTCACCCTAATCACCGTGTTAACTACCTTCATCTTAACGAGTACTTTCTACTCAGTACCCCACGGCCTCGCAATCTCCTTAGGCGTTGTCTTTCCACTATGTTACGCGGCCTCATTAAGCCACGTAATCCTCAAGTACAGGAGTAGAGGCACGATCATGGAGGCTAAGTTCCCCCTACTCGCATCCCTCATGTCTTTAGTAATCACGTCCGAGAAAGACATATCGAAGGTTTTCGATGTTCTAAACCGTAGTTACAGGGAGGTTTTGAAGGACTTCCGTGTAGAGCTGGAGATGATAACCTCGCTGATTAAGCTGAATTACCCGGTCAACGAGGCGTTCGCAAGAGTCGCTAGGATAACCCCCTCACCAACCTTCAGAGAGGTTTTGCTGAGTCTCTCAGCTTCGGTGATGATAGGCGCTGAGCCTCTGGAGATAATGAATACTGTCACCAGCAAGTACTTAGAGAAGTACTCACTTAAGGTGGAGAAGGTAGTTAATGAGTTAAGTGTTATGCTCGAGATATACCTAGCGATTGCGCTCTTAACCCCGGTCATTATAGGATCGTTGGGCGCGTTGCTTGTCTTAAACCCTGTGGGGGGCATATCCTTCGAGCTAGTTGTTTTCGTGCTCTCATACTTGGTGGTGCCGGCTTCTTCTCTAGCTTCGATGGTCTTAATAGACGCTACGATCTCTAAGGTGATGATATGAGCTACCTGAGGAGAGTCATCACGGTCTCCGCAACCCTTACAACATTCACGGTCTTACTATCCTTAGTAACCCTAGCTTTCTTAAGATCCTTCAACGTAGTGCTAGACCAGGAGATCGGGGTAAGCCTCTTAGTCTTCGACACGATCCCGCTAATCATGCTAGTAGGTAACACGACATACCTACTCACGGGCTTCGTCATCAGCGGCTTAAGCCTCTCAGCATACTTATGGCTTAACCCGAGGTTAAGAAGGATGGAGAAGATCAAGAATCAGTTAGGGGATTTAGTGAGTGTTTTCATGTCTCACGTAATGGCGGGAGTCTCAATCATCGACTCACTTAAGAAGACTGCCGAGTTTGTGGGTCCGCCGACTTCCGAATACCTCGAGACCTACGCGTATCTTGTATCCATGGGTGAAGACCCTCTGAAAGCCGAGGCTATAATAGCTCGTGAACTACCTAAGGAGATCAGGCTAGTCTTTACCTCGATCTCGCAAGCCATGAAGTCCGGCGGCAGATACCTGGAGGTATTGAGTCAGAGTGAGAAGTACTTAAGGCAGTTAATCAAGCTAACCGAACTTAGGAAGAGCAGACTGTCTGAGTATAAGCTAGTTTTAATCCTCTCAGTGATCGCTTACACATTCTCAGCGATAGTGACTCTAAAACTAGTCACTTCCTTAGGAGCGAACATCAGGGGCCTCCCAATCCCGGCAAGCCAAGTAAGCATCAACACTCTTAAGTCAGCATACTACGTCTCATCACTCATCTTAACAGGAATTACCTCGATCATAATGAGTAAAACGATTGAAGGATATGCCGTTAAGTCACTGAAGTACATATCCATACTCGTGTTAGTGGTGACAGCCATGTTCGTCGGGTCCGAACTAATATAAGGCTAGGGAAGAACATCACGAAGAAACAAGTTACTAAACAATGATAACAAGCAACATCAGAAACCGGGGATTCATAAGTCTACGTTGAGAGATCTTAACATCTCCTTGAACCCTTCAGGATTCTTCATAGCTAGTGTAAGAGCCTTGTCTACTAAGTCCAGCCTCCCAAGCTTTATCAGCATAGGCTTAATCAAGAGGTAACTCATTATGAGTGTGACGGTGTCTTCATTATTGTATAGACTAAGTAGGGTTTCATAAACCTTCTTAGAATCGTTCAGAAATAAAGCCACCATATCGGTGCCGAACCTAGCGATGAAGACTTTATTCAGTATGTTTAAGAGACCAGGCATAACCCTCAAGGAGTAGGACCGCACGTAAGAAATTAGCTCATCCTTATCCACTCTTGAAGATCTCGAGATCATTGAAACCTCACTCCTAAATATTATGATCGTAGGCTAAAATAATTGTAAGACCTGAAATAAATACATGTTTTAACATGTTCATATAAACCCCCCATATAGGAAAATCTTTAAAACATCCATCAAATAATTGAAATTCCCGGTACATAATTCAACACCGTATGACAGCCTTATTACCAACACCTTCCACGACACTAACGAAGATTCTTAAACCTCCCTCACCGTATGTTTTCCTCAGCTCACCACATAAGTAGTCACCTAAGCACTCAGCAGTGATCATGTCGCAATCAAAGACCTTCCGCCTATACTTGAATGGTGCCTCAACACGTATTCTTTCAGCATCTCCGGCGGGTATGAGGAAAGAGTAGTTCAGGTCCTCAACAAGTTTCTCAACAAGCTTCCTTAACTCAATGAAGTCAACAACCCACGAACCACTCAATAAACCCTCAACACAAACCTCAACACTAAAAGTATGTCCGTGCAACAATAACTCACCCTCAACCAAGCTATAGTGAGCAGCGTTAAAACTAATCCCGGAAACACAATCCCTAACCAACCTACTCGAAACCACTGAAAATCCTCCTCAACTCATCAATATTCCAAGACATCTTAGGAACATACTCCTCCCACCGCTTATAAGGCAAAGTAAACCTCTTGCCAAACTCTATGTTCAAAAGCCACATCATATCCCTAGAAACCTCAAAACCATACTCAGCACCAACCTTCTCAAGAAACTCAGCAACAAACCTGACCATAGAGAAAGGAATAATGAATTGAGCCATGCCTAGACCAGCATCATTCCTGTGAGCGCAAGAAACCACCGTAGGGTGAGTCACTAAAGCCTCACAAAGCTTCCTAACAACGCTAGCATCCTCAGATTTAATTAACACTAGTAATGAAGTGCCTAAGGCCTCAGGATATAACGGTAGACTCATCAACCTAATACCCTTAATTAAGTAAGGCACATGTAGATTCGCGTGTCTCCTGAGCTTACCTAAAGAAATACCCAAGGATCTAGCTATCTCAGCTTGCTTAACGAAAGCGTTCTTCTCCAACTCCTTTATGATACCCAAGTCTATAGCGTCAAAAACTATTCTCTTTCTCTCACCTACATACGGCTCCTTACCTAGACTACCGAACACCTTCTCAATAGTTTTCAACTTGTTAAATGATTCCTTGCTAAACCCTTTCTCAGAAGAAAATACCGAATCTATTCCGTAAGTCGTGAACGAGGTTTTATTCCTTAACCTCTCGTGAAGCTCTACAACAGCTGTCTCACCACCTATTCTTAAAGGTTGGGATAACTCCTGAGTGCTGGCGGGCATGTAGAGTGAGTAGAAGTGTTTATTTGGGAAAACATAAGCTATTGCTTTAACGAACCTCATGAACTTAGCTGCAGATTCCTCTAAGAGAAGGTTTTTATTAGTTATTATTACTATTAACTTTAGACCTAGCTCGCTCAACGAGTAATCGACTGAGAACCAGAAGTATTTCCCTTTTAATAGGACGTTTATTCTGTAGAGTACTGATCTAACATCCTCGCCTAAAATCTTGGCTAGTTCTTTAACTATCTGATACTTACCGACTGTCCTTATTTTATACAGTGTTTCAAGGAATTCAGGTTCTATTAGCTTCATGAACCTCCCTTACTCACTCTCTCAACTCACTCCTACACTACATCTAATATTG
>DAIRVF010000017.1:0-14585 GCA_036802965.1 Zestosphaera sp. | reverse complement strand
CTTAGGCCCTGATGGCGTAGGCCTGCGTGGGTTCAAATCCCACCCCCCGCACCAAGCTAGCAATCGAGGATTCTAAACTTAAATACTTAAATTATTTAAAGGGTTACGAATTCGGTGGGTTGCTTGAGTGTCTTGCTAGACCTGTTTTTAGAGTTCCTGAAGATAGGGTTTTTCATGTTTGGCGGTGGTTACGCGGGCATAGCACTCCTGCATAAGGAGTTGGTCGAGCTTAGGGGGTGGCTCACGGACGAGGAATTCGTTGACGTGATAGGTATAGCCGAGAGTACTCCAGGTCCCGTAGCTATAAACTCAGCTACCTTCATAGGTTACAAGATATGCGGTGTTTTAGGGTCGGTAGTAGCTACCTTAGGGGTGGTGCTCCCGGCATATTTAATAATATTAGGCATCGCGATGGGTCTATCGCCATACTTAACGACGCCCGTAGCTAGAACCATATTAAGGGGAATCAACGCTGCCGTCATAGCGCTAATACTAGTAGCTCTACTAAGAGTAGGTAACACCGTATTAATTCATTACAATACAGTAAGGATTGTCGAGGCAGTGATATTCGTCATCGCACTCACACTAATCCTGTTACTGAGGCAACACCCGATAACGGTTATAGGGGCCTCGGTAGCGTTAAGTCTCTTAGCTAAGTACCTGCTAGGAATTTAACGAAGGATTCTTGAATGCGTTAATGCGTGGTGGACCGGCCGGGATTTGAACCCGGGACCTCCGCCGTGCGAGGGCGGCGCTCTTCCAGCTGAGCTACCGGCCCCACCTAATTCTTACTACTCAAGCTCTTAAATTGTTTTCGGAGCTGACCGACTACATCCCTATGTCTGGGTTATTATTCTGCGAGAACCTTACCCGTCTTCGAGTACGTCTTATAGCCTACGTACCTACTCAGTACCTCCCTTATTTTCTCGCTGTTGAGTAGGTCCAGCATCTTACGTATGGGTTCCTTACCTAAGCTGTCTTTAAGTATTACGAGGTCATATACTTCCTCACCTACTTTAATGAATTCTAGTCCGTATGTTTCGGCCGCGTGCCTGATCCCAACCCCCACGTCTGCTCTCCCCTGAAGTACTGCTACAGCCACCCCACTATGCGTTTTAGCCTCGTTTAAGTACCCCTTAATGACTCTCGGTATCTCGCCCGGGTTTATTCCCAACTCCCTCGCAACTATCTTTAAGTTGATGTCTATGAGTGTTCTAGTACCGGAACCCTTATTCCTGTTTATAAAGACCACGTCCTCCCTGAATAAGTCTTTAAACGACTTTATGTTTTTAGGGTTGTTCCTAGGTAGTATAAAACCTATCTCCCTAACCCAACCACCCACTAAGACAGCCTTACCAGACAGGTTCAGCTTCTTGAAGTACGGTAGGTTATACTCACCACTCTCTTCGTCGAGGAGGTGCACACCACTTAAATCAGCTTCACCCCTACCAACAGCTAGGAGACCTCCCAGAGACCCAACATTAATTAACTTGTAATTAGGTCCGTCAACAACTAGCCTAATTAGCTCATCAACCACGTAGTCGTGACTACCTATGAATACTAGGTCCGGAGCCCTCCAGAACCTCCTAAAAAGCTTCACAACCACCTCACTACCCTCATCAATCACCAACGTGTCTTCAGGCACTTCAATAAACCCGTCAGTATACGTTAAAACCTTGATAGACCCTGACGGACTTAAGACGGGGTAGGCCGCCAACACATCCCCCCTCCTAACCAAAGCGACAGGGACTAACGCGGTCCTCCCTCTAACACCTAAGACCTTCTGAAGCACGACGGCCTTAACTTCCGACAAACTCCAGTAGCTTGCCGGGATCCCGGCAAGTCTAGAGATTACCGGAGCTACCACAGACCTGAAAATCATTGCGGCTGAGAGAGGAAATCCCGGGAGACCGAACACTAGCTTCCCGTTAATCACTGCCACGATGGTAGGTTTCCCCGGCTTAACCTTCAGTCCGTGAACCACTATCCCCGGCTCCCCCAGGCTCTCGATAACCCTGTAAGTAAGGTCCCCGAGCCCGGCCGACGTCCCTCCAGCAGTGATAACCACGTCGTTCTCCTCTAGAGCTCTCCTTAGGATCTCCCTCAAGGAACCCTCGTCATCCGGCACTATACCATAGAGTCGAGGCACAGCACCTAACTCAGCTAAAGATGAGGAAACGTAGTATGATGAGATCTCGAATATTTCGTAGTCTCGGAGAAGGCCTTCCTCAACACTAACTAGTTCCGAACCCACCGAGACGACGCCGACCCTTGGTTTAACGAAGACTTTAACCCTGCTCACGCCGGCAGCGGCTAGGGTAGCTAGCTCAGCAGGTCCTAACAAAGTACCCCTACGGAGAACTAGCTCCCCCCTCATGATGTCGGAACCTGTCCTAGCCACGTTATCTCCCGGAGCTACCGAAGCGTAGACGTAGACGTGTTCGCCAACCCTCCTACTATACTCAACCATGACCACTGAGTCAGCACCCCTAGGTATGACCGCTCCAGTATCTACCTCAACAGCCTCCCCAACACCTACCTCAGTATCCGGGGGGCACCCTACCCTGACAGAGCCCTTAAGCCTCAGCTTAGCAGGCGCGTCCTCCTCAACACCGATCAACGAGATAGAGTTAACGGCATAACCGTCTACCTCAGACCTGTCAAAAGGTGGATAATCATAAACCGCGTAAACATCCTCCGCTAAAACCCTACCCAACCCCTCACGCAGACCAACCCACTCAAAACCCAGGGGCTCTAATCTAACGTAAGAAGAGATAATACTCAATACCTCGTCAAGCCTGCGGAGCTCATGGAAAATCTTCCTCAAACGCGTCACCAACATTACATACAGTAAACACTTAAATAACTCCCTAATGAATAAGAACTTGGCTGGGCCCGTAGCTCAGCCAGGATAGAGCGCCGGCCTCCTAAGCCGGAAGTCGGGGGTTCAAATCCCCCCGGGCCCGCCACAACACTAATCAAACCACTAACACCAACAGCGTAAAGATTTTTACTAGCTTTAAAACACCTTCCAGCCCTGAAAGATATGGTTTTGACTAATACAGCTTTAACCCTCTTAGAGCTGGAACTAAAGGGGTCGAGTATTCATGGTGCTTCACATGGTTTTATGTAAGCCCTCGCTCTCATCCCCCTTATCCTGCTCCCAGACCCGCTCTTCAGGAGCTTCCTCGGAGCCTTCGCTCTCCCTCGCCTAACTCATCGAGTTCACGGCTGGCTCCTCAATTATTAGGCAAGTGTAAAGACCCCTATAAAGCTTTCTCTCCAGTTCTTGGCATCGAAAAACTGACAGAGCTGGAGCAACATCCAGAATCATATAAACCACCAATAAACCTATATGAAACCAAAACAGTTACGCAGGGCACTATGTTCGGTATTCCGGTCTAAAAAGTATTTTATTTTTAAATATTTAGTTTACCTCCCTAGTCTTGGGTGCTTTAAGTATGAAGCCCATGCACCTAGTTGTTATTGCTTTAGTAGTTATAGTGGTAGTCGCCGCAGTTGCCTTCTTAATTCCTCAGTTAACGTCTCCGACGACTCCGGGGACCTCAACACCCACTACATCACCAACTCCTACTAAGGAGTATAAGTTGAGTGTTGTTGTAGGTCCTCAATCACCTTGGGGTCGGGCAGCTCAGATGTGGGCTGATGAAGTCTATAATAGGACTGGCGGCAGGGTGTATATTAGGGTCTACTACTCCGGTCAGCTCTTCGCTGGGCAGCAAACGAACGAATTTCAGCTACTCTCTCAGGGTGTGGCAGACTTTGCTGTAGGATCAGTCATTAATTGGGCTCCGGTAGTGAAGGAATTGAACCTGTTTATACTGCCGTTCTTCTTCCCTGAAGGTGTGAATAAAGGAGATATATACAAGGCTGTTGACGCGATAGAAGAGGGTGAAGCTGGGAAGCGAATACTTCAGATACTGGAGAGTTACGGTGTGATAGGGCTCGCGTGGGGTGAGAACGGCTTCAGACAACTAACTAACTGGAAGGTGCCCATAACGAAGCCTGAGGACATGGCCGGTCTTAAAATAAGGGTTGTCGGGTCACCTATATTCATAGATACTTTCAAGGCTCTGGGCGCGGATCCAACACAAATGAATTGGGCTGACGCGCTAACGGCCTTCCAGCAGAGAGTTGTTGACGGTCAGGAAAACCCTATTAACGTCGTGATAATACCTTACAAGCTATGGGAATACCACAAATACATAACCATATGGGACTACGCTATAGACCCCCTCATCTTCGCCGTGAATAAGAATACGTGGGAATCTTTCGACGAGAGTACTAGGCAAATAATTCTCGAAGCAGCTAAGAAAGCCGCTAGGTGGCAGAAGGCCATGGCTAGGGTGGGACTCGATGACGGTACTTCTCTAAGAATACTGCAAGAAGAATTTAATTACAGGCCTGAAATCACCGACCCCATAAAACACCTTCAAGATCAAGGAATGGAGGTAGTTATCCTCAACGAAACTCAGAGAAACTTGTTTAAGCAGAAGATGAGTGGTGTCTACAGTAAGTGGGTCCCGATAATTGGCGAGGAGCTTGTTCAGAAAGCCATTAATGACGTGAAGAATAAGCTTGGGATAGTTATTCAGTTACCTTAAAATCAATATACCCTTTTTGTGGAATTTTTATGATAAGTGAGGTGACTCAACATGAGCGAGAAAAACCTAGTTAAGAGTTTAGCAAGTAATCTAGAGGAGTACGTGGCTGCAATCCTACTCTTCATAATGTTCTTGGTAGCTTTTATTAACGTTCTCTCCAGGTACTTATTTAAGATGTCGCTCGCCTTCATAGAAGAGATAGAGGTTAATTTCTTTGTTTGGATGAGCATCCTAGGCATTGCAATAGCTTTTAAGAGAAACTCACACTTAAGCATGGAGTTCTTGAAGAATATGATGCCTGCGAAGGTTCAGAACTACTTAAGGGTTCTGGGATTGGTGCTGAGTCTAGCTGTATTTATAGTCTTGATTTACCTATCCTCAATCCTAATCTATAATGAGGTAACATTGTACAGAACCTCTAGTATGGCGCTAGACATACCTATGTGGATCTACTATGTCGGCATGACACTTTGCTCTCTGGTAGTTGTGGTAAGGATATCGCAGGGTTTAAGGCGTTGGTTGGGTGTAGGGAAATGAACCCAATATTGGTGACGTTACTCATATTTGTAGTAATACTATTGACAGGAACCCCGATAGGAACTGCCTTAGGTGTTGCGTCAATATTCTCTATATGGTACTACAACTACGGCGTAGGGGTGATAGCGCCTAACTTCTACGCGAACATAGCTAAGTTCCCCCTCCTAGCTATACCGTTCTTCATCTTTGCAGGCCTCGCGATGGAGAGGGCTGGGGTTGCTGAAAGGCTTGTTAGGTTGATTAAGGCGTTGGTTGGGTGGATGCCGGGCGGTCTAGCCGTAGCCACGGTGCTTATAGGCACTTTCTGGGGCGCTGTTTCAGGGTCTGGACCGGCTACGGCCGCCGCGATAGGAGTGATCTTAATACCGATGCTTATTAACGCGGGCTATAGTAGGGCTTTCTCAGCAGCTCTAGTGGCTACAGTGGCCGGGCTCTCGATAATAATACCTCCCAGCGTTGCCTTCATAATATATGGGACGATACTTAACGTGTCTATAGGGGCTTTATTCATAGCAGGCATTATACCTGGGTTGGTCCTAGGTCTTTCCTTAGCTGTAGCTAGCTTCCTGATATCCTTGAGGAGGGGTTATAAGGGTCTGGAGAAGGCTTCCTTAAAAGAGATCGTGAAAGCTTTTAAGGACGCGGTCTTAGGCCTCATGGCACCCGTAATAATACTAGGCGGGATCTACACAGGGGTTTTCACGCCTACTGAAGCCGCTGTTGTGGCAGTAGCTTACAGCTTATTCTTAGGTTTCGTGGTTTATAGGTCCATATCTCTTAAAGACATGCTTAAAATCTTGGTAGATTCTGCTGAGATGTCTTCTATAGTCATGTTCGTCGTCGCCTTCGCAGGAATCTTCTCATGGGCTGAGCAAACAGCCGGGTTGGTGGAAGCATCCGTTAAGTGGATTTTATCAGTAACTCAAGACCCATTAACCGTCATGCTATTATTCATGGTGATCTTATTGTTCGCCGGCATGTTCCTAGACGCTATCTCAATATACTACATCTTCCTACCACTCATGGTCCCCATAATGATACGCTTCAATTGGGACCCCATATGGTTCGGCGTCATAATGACTATAAACCTAGCAATAGGCCAGGTGACTCCCCCGGTAGCCGTTAACGCGTACGTAACAGCCAAAATAAGTAAGGCGACACTAGAAGATGTAGGGAAGGAGGCACTACCATTAATAATTACTGTCTTCATAATACTCTGCCTACTCATATTATTCCCGCAAGTAGTTTTATGGTTACCGAATCTCATGCGGAGAACGCCCTAAAAACACTTAGGAACCCTAATTAAAAGACCAATTCCTTAGTTTTCGTGGACTTACCCTACTCCAGTATTGATCTTTTTTGAAGTATTTGTGTGAATATAGTTTTATTATATTGAGCTACCTAATTTTGCTTTAGGTGTTTCCTTTAATGTTTCGTTTTGAGACTATAGTGCCGAAGGACGTTGATGATGCTCTTGAGATTCTTGATAAAGACGTTGAGGTCGTACCAATAGCCGGGGGGACAAATCTTTTGGTGTGGGTTAGGGACGGTAAGATTAGGTTTAAGAAAGTCCTGGATTTATGGAATCTACGTAAACAGCTCTCGTATGTGGTAATTGAGGATGGTGTGATAAGGGTAGGCTCTATGACTACTGTGGACGAGTTATGTGGGGTCAGCGAGCTTAAGAAGCCTCCCCTATTAGGACTAACAGATGTTTGCGCAACTTTCGCTAGTCCTTACATAAGATCTGTGGCTACGGTCGGCGGTAATATTGAGTCAGCTAATCCCCTGTCGGACATAGCAATATTTTTCTTGACTCTCGATGCTAAAGTCAGGCTTGTAAGCCTTAATGGATCGAGGGAAGTACCCTTAACGAATTACTATAAAGGGATGCGTTCCACAATCAGGGAAAGAAACGAGTTAATTAAGGAGGTAGTAATCAATAACCCACCACCTAATTCGTCAACTGCTTTCATAAAAATAGATAAGAGGAGGGGTCACATAATGGGGCTAGCTATAGGGGCTGTCTACGCGGAGTATGACGGGGACATCATCAAGGACGTGAGAATAGCTTTCGACAGCGTCTCCAAGCCATTCCCGGAGAGAGCGTTCCTAACAGAATCCTTCCTCAGAGGAAAGAAGTTTAGTGAGGAGCTCTTGAGGGAGGCTTCAGATACTGTACTGCCTAAGGAGATGGTGCGCTACACCGGAAGGAGAGCTTCAGCTGAATACAGACTTCACTTATCTAAGGTGATACTGCGCAGGACGCTCACGAAAACATATAAGAGACTTAAGCTTTCTTCAGGATAAAAATCCTTCTTAAGGTTTGGTCGTGTTGAAGACTACTGTGACCTGCCCTGTAGCCACCATGTTCTGCAACTTCATAGCCCATTCATTAACTTCGCTGGGAACGAACTTCAGCGGGAATTTTATGTATGAGGCTCTACCGAACTCAATCTCATAATACCCTGTCTTAACGCCCTTAAGTATCTGGCCCACAATATATTCTAACGCCACGCCGTAGTCGTATATGTAGGACGTTATTAAGTTGTTCGGCAGCATTGAGGACTTGTCAGTGTATTTAGTTGTTGCTAAGACGTAGAGACCTTTAGTAGCGTTAGCTTCTTTAATAGCCTCGAAAAGCCCGTAGTTAGCTAAGTTGAGGGATGACAGGACTACGTCACAGCCCTGATCTATAAGATTAGCCGTGACGGTCTTAGCCTTGACCGGGTCGTTAAAGTCTCCGGTCCACACTGGAATGAAGGTGACGTTCTTGCCTAAGTCACGCAACACCTGAATAACGGCATTAACCTCTGAGACTGTGAAGGGTAGTTGAACGCCGCTGACATAACATATGACGCCAGTTTTAGTCACGTTAGCGGCTATAGCTCCTAACACGTAGAAGCCTTTATGGAAAGCTGGATCGAGCTGCCACACATTAGGCGGGAGATTCTCTATCCTCCCATAACCGGTTATTATGACCACCACGTCAGGGTGTTCGTTAGCCACCTTCTGACCCACTGACACGAACTGCCCTCCATGGAAGAATATTATGTTATATCCTAGGGAGATGTACTCGCTAGCAACCCTCTCAGCATCTGCGACACTAACACCCTCGGAATACGCAACCTCAATACCGTACTTTTCCTTGATATGTAAGGTTCCCAAATACCCTAATGTGTTGAAATCAGCGTCTTGTATGCTGCCAGGTAATATAGTAGCTAGCTTAAATTGAGGGGGTGGCGTGGTCGTAGGTGTTGTCGTGGGCGTCGTAGTAGGCGTTGTAGGAGTGGTTGTTGGACTCGTGGTAGTTCCGGGAACCCCGGGTTGCTGTAGTATTATAAATCCTGCAGCCACTGCAACAATTAATACAATCACCGCTACTACCACTGCCGCAGTCTTAGATAATGCTTTCCTCAATTTCCTTGAGGTCACCATAATATCACATTAGTTTTTGTACGATCATGCTTATTAAGTATTAATTCACGCGATGTAATTAAATCATTTCCTGCAAACCTATGATGTGTGACAACAAACTCCTGATAAAAATATTTAAGTAGATTATGTATGAGTTAATTTAGTTAGCTTAATCATTATTTTTAATGGTTTCATTAACCTATTCTCAGGGTCTGCTTTGAGTTTAAGCGAGGAGAGCATGGTAGTTGTTAGACCTTATGTTCGTCTCGAGAATATTTATAAGCGTTTCGGTGACGTAGAGGCTCTTAAAGGAGTGACGCTAGATATTTTCACGGGTCAGGTTCTGGGCCTCCTAGGAGAAAACGGCGCTGGAAAAACCACGTTAATGAACGTGCTGTTCGGTCTCTATAAGCCGGACGCGGGACTCATCTACGTTGACGGGAGGGTAGTGAAGATCAAGTCACCTACACACGCCATAAGACTAGGTATCTTCATGGTTCACCAACACTTCAAGTTAGTAGGTAACTACACCGCTTTAGAGAATATCGCCATAGGGATGTCTTCAGGAGTTAAGTCTCTTAAACTGATAGACCTGGCGGAGTTGGAGGAGAAGGTTAATAAGGTAATGGAAGCTTCAGGGCTTTACGTGAACTTAAGAGAGAAGATCAAGAACTTGCCTTTAGGCGTTAGGCAGAGGGTCGAGATTCTTAAGGCTTTAGTTAGGGGGGTCAAGATATTGATTCTCGACGAGCCGACAACCAACTTAACGCCTCAGGAGGTGGACGCGCTCTTCAACGCTTTAAGAAGCTTGATTAGGACAGGGTTGGGGGTTGTCTTCATAACACATAAACTACACGAGGTAATGGCTGTCGCGGACGAGATAGCTGTCTTAAGAAACGGCGTTCTTTTAGGGAGATTTAAGCGCCCAGAAGTTGATCAAGCAACCGTAATAAAGTTAATGGTTGGTGAGAGGATAGACTTAGAGAAATCAATAATTTTCAGGGGCTTCAGACAGGTTAGCACGCCAGTGCATACGGAAAACATGCCCGGACTTGAGCTCCTGAGGGTAGAGAATCTTAGTTTGAGAGACAAGTTAGGGACCACGATCCTAGACTCTATTAATTTCACCTTATCTAGGGGTGAGATACTGGGTATCGCGGGAGTTTCCGGAAACGGGCAGAGAGAGTTTGTTGAGGTGATTTTCGGTATTAGGAAGCCTACCTCAGGTAAGATACTGTTGGAGGGGGCTGACATAACGAATTCCAGCACAAGAGACAGGATCTTGATGGGGATGTTCTACGTGCCTGAAGATAGGCTCTCTGAAGGAATTTCCCCCACTCTTTCAGTGATGGAGAATTTAGTCTTAGGAATACACTTCACTTACTCTACTAAGAAGCTTTTAATGGACTTTAAGAGGATAAGGAATGACGCTCTACAACTAATCAGGAAGTACGAGATTAAAACACCCGATACGACAACACTTGCTTCGAAACTTTCTGGAGGAAATATACAGAAGTTGATGGTTGCAAGAGCTTTCCACACAAAACCTAAGGTTCTGATAGCCCATAACCCTACAAGAGGCTTGGATATAGCGACTACTGAGAGAGTATTGTGTGAGGTATTGGATTTGAAGAGTGCTGGTTCAGGGATTATCTACGTTTCCGAGGACTTAGATGAGCTCATGCTAATAAGCGATAGGATAGCTGTGATGTATAAGGGTAGGTTAGTTGGTTCCCTCACTAGAGACAGGTTCGACAAATATGAGATAGGCAAGTTAATGGCCGGCGTTGTTGGTGGTTGAGTATGAGGGATCTACAGTTAGTCAGATTAGTTAAGATCTCTGCACCCTACGTATTCAGCATTTCCCTAGCGTTTGGGATCGCAGGGCTGATACTATATTTAGGAGGCTATGACGTGATTTCCAGCTATAGAACGATACTAACAGCTTCCTTCTGGAGTCTCAACAGCTTCTTCCTAACCCTAACTAAATTCAGCACGCTACTTACGATGAGCTTAGCTTTCTCCATACCCTACATAAGCAGGAAATTCAACATAGGTGTTGAAGGACAGTACCTGATGGGCGCTTTAGGAGCCGCGTTAGTAGGTCTAGCTATAAGCGCGCCCGCAGGAGTGCATGTTATTGTTTCATTAATAGTCGGCGTGGTTTTCGGCTCTCTATGGGCCTCAGTACCTGCTTTCTTAATGGCTCGCTACAACGTTAATGAAGTCATATCAACGATAATGATGAACTTCATAGCAAGATATTCGGTCATGGTCTTCGCCATGAGTCTCTGGAGGGATGTAGCGTCAGGACATCCAATGACTATCCCGATAAGTGACACGGCCACACTACCTCTACTCAACCCATCACCACCGCTTAGCACCGGAATAATCTTCTCTCTCGCAACCGTGGCACTACTCTACTTCATGGTGGCTTTAACGGTGGTAGGGTATGAGTTAAGAGCTACGGGAACTAATCCTAGAGCAGCTGAGGTATTCGGTGTCAACACGAGGTTGCTGATGCCTCTATCACTAATAATTGGGGGTGGCATAGCGGGATTCGGGGGCGCGCTGGATGTGACAGGCTATTACCACAGACTAATTGACGGGATGCAGAGCAATTACCCCAGTCTAGGAATACTGATAGCCCTACTATCTAAAGGGAAAATAGCTTTCATAGTGCCTGTGGCTTTCTTCATCTCCCTTATCGATGTAGGAACTAACGCTTTACAAAGGATACAGAGGGTCCCGATAGAGCTAGTCTTAATCTTAGAGGGACTACTCCTAGTCTTCATACTTGTTTCCGAGTCTTTGAGGTGGTGGAGGAAATGACTACCTCACTTGACCCAGCCACCCTCGTGGTGGGCTACGTGCGTTCTGCCCTGATATACATAGTTCCATACCTACTCACTAGCTTAGGGATAGTGATTAGTGGTAGGTCAGGAATATACAACATATCTGCTGAGGGAGTCATGTTACTTGGTGCTTCAGTTACCTTCTTGACAACGTACTTCTCGAGTGGGAACGTGCTGGTAGGGATCTCCTACGCAATACTTGTCGGAATTTTAGTTGGTCTAGCTTTCGGCTTCCTAACGATATCACTTAAACTAAATCAGTTCGTTGTCGGGACCACGTTCTTCATACTGTGCAGTGGGTTCGCCAATCTACTCTATAAGCTCTTCATAGGAGTGACTCTAACCCCGCCAAGCATCGAGACCTTACGCCCGCTCACTGTACCAATCATGTCTGACATACCTTACGTTGGTGATGCTCTGTTTAAGCATAACTTATTCGTATACTTATCCTTCGTTTTCGTTGCAGTATCTTACTACGTTCTCTATAAGACTCACATAGGACTTAATTTTAGGGCTGTTGGAGAGAATCCTAAGGCTGCTGATACTTTAGGCATCAACGTAACCCTATACAGGTACGTAGGCACTATAGTAGGCACTGTCTTGATGTCTATCTCAGGGGGTTACCTGGTCTTATCCACGACAGGTCTCTACACGGAGACCATAGTTTTAGGTAGGGGTTGGATTTCAATAGGTATAGCTATTTTCGGTAGGTGGCACCCGCTCTGGTCTTTAGTAGGTTCAGCCTTATTCGCGGGCGTTGAAGCTCTAGTATACTTGATTCAGACCTTCCAAAGTGTTTTAGGTATTAGAATTCCACCAGAATCTCTCTTAACGCTGCCGTTCATAGCTACGCTGATAGTCTTAGCTCTAGTATATAAGAGAGCTGAGTTACCTCAAGCTATTGGGAGACCCTACGATAGGGAGGCGCCTGAGGAATACACTTAACGCGACTAAGAGTATTTTATGTATATGTATTATTAATACATATTTTTCATACGATAGTTTTATTATATTATATTCCCTAATTAGGTCGGTGTATAAGTTGGTTTACGCTTACGTGAAGTACCTCATACCGATCCTTCTCTTAGTGATACTTATTCCGACCACCGCTTTATGGAGCGGGCCCCTCAGAGTTAATGTAGTGGTGACGGTGACGGGTGCGGATCTGGACATAGGTTCTTGGAGGGTTTTCTTAAATTATACATGCGACGGGTGTAGAGGGATTAGAGACGATTACGTAAACTTAAGCGAGGATTACGATGTGATCTACGTATACCTAAATGATGAGAAAACAAATAACGCCTGGGTCGGTCTAGTCATCGAGAATAATTACGGGGTGCCGGCAACCCTCAAAGGCTTTAACATTAGCTTCATGAACGCTTCAGGAACCTACGAGTTGAGCGAGGACGATTACTTCATATACCCCTACGAACCTACTAAGTATGGCGTCGGAGACAAACCGTACTGGGGTCTGCTGCATTGCGAGCACCTACCAGTGAGTGACTACTTAACAGAACTACCTATCACCATCCAAAGCGGGTGGAAAGCAGTAGTCTGGATTAACGTAAGCACGTACGGGATGACTGAGGGGGACTTAATAATAAGACTAGTATACGATTCTGGAAATAGTTAAGCATAATTTTTAGTTTTAAGTCTTAATCTTAGGTCTCAAGCTTTAGCTGAGAAACCTAATATTTTGGCGAGCCCCTCCCTTACTTAGGGGGTTTAAGGTGGAGATTGTTTTAAGACCTGTGGGCGTGGTCAAGACACGCTTTACTGATGAGGAAGTGAGGAAAGCCTTGAACGGGGTTCCAGGTATTGTGGAAGTTTATGAGGAATATAAGGAAGGTCTTGAAGGAATTGACGGGTTCTCACACATAATATTGATAACTTACTTTCACAAAGTTAGTGAGGAGCAAAGGAAGGTTCTTAAAGTAAGGCATAAGCGTTTAGTGAGGCATGGGTTTAAGCTAGAAGAACTTCCTGAAGTTGGTGTATTCTGCACGGACTCGCCTCACAGACCAACACCAATAGGATTAACTATCGTGAAACTCATTAAACGCGAGGATAGATTCCTACACGTAGAAAACCTTGACTTATTTAACGGCACTCCAGTACTAGACATCAAACCCTACACACCCGATAGGGTAATCAGCGATGAAGAACTGAGATTCCCGGAATGGTTTATAAAACTCTACAACGAAGTGAAATCAAGAACTAAGGAAGGTAAACCAGCTATCTAGCGTCAGCAAACAGTACCTCAAACACGTTAAGTTATGTGATTTTTCGTTCGCAAAATCATGATATGGTTTGATTACTTGGTGCGGCGGCCGGGATTCGAACCCGGGATCTCCGGCGTTCTACGAGGACCTTCTTGGCAGGCCGGCGTCCTGATCCAGGCTAGACGACCGCCGCCAATAAGATTAAGTAAGTAGAGGATTATTAAGTTTTTCCTCGGTGTCTCATTTCCTTCTTTTCAGTAAGTACCACGTCAGTGACGTTAGGAAGAGTGTTGTCGTAATTAGCAAAGCTATTACTTCAGTTATTCTAAGCTCTACCAACCCAACATACAGTAATAGTGAGCCTAGCGAGGAGGTTATTAAGCCTATCAGTAGCTTGAAGGCAGTATACGTTATCATTAGCAACCCCAGGAATACTAGAAGTCTTAATAAGATCGACTGTACTTCGCTGGGTGAGCTACCTGTGAGGAACTCAATAACGGTTTCTAGGGGTACGTAGTAAGCTATCACAACACTTAAGAGAAAAGACGCTACGAACCTATGCTTTACGAGACCTAACACAAAAAACAGAGAGAAAACTACTAAGCCAGTAAGAAATGACGTGAAGGTATGGCCTCCGAGGAGGTGAGTAGCAAGAATAGAAGCAAGCCACCCAAGCCACAAACCAGAAATGAGGCCCACGGCTAACCTAATGAAGAACTGACCCCAGAAAGCAATGAAAACACCAGCTAAAACCAGTAAAACCCCCTCAATACTCAATCACGTCACCAATAATAAAACAACACAACTCTTAAAAACTAGCAAAAACTTTTAAATCTACAAGTAAAAAACATCAGTAGGGGCCCGTAGCTCAGCATGGTGGAGCGCCCGGCTGATAACCGGGAGGTCCGGGGTTCAAATCCCCGCGGGCC
>DAIRVF010000016.1:0-14689 GCA_036802965.1 Zestosphaera sp. | reverse complement strand
ACCTTATCATAGCATCGTTAGGTTTAACTTATTTTTTAATATCAATACCTGCCGAGACCGTGTTCTTAGCGTATTTAGTCGGCTTAACTTACCTTGCGGCAAGACTTGAGCTCCTCGCTAGAGAAAGATATTTAAGGTATAGACCTCTTCAAGGATTGCTCGGTCTTCTGGGGATGTACCTACACTCAATATTCACCACATACTACACGCTTAAATTCTTGAGAGTACTTAAGCATCGTGTTACTGAGATTAAAGAACGTGATAAACAGATTAAAGAATACTTCGGATTCATCAAGCAGACCTCTTCCCCTCCCTGAATTGCAGGGGACACGTGGCTTCCGTATCAAGAGGTTATTTTATTTTGTTTACGAATTAGTTTTGGGGCTTTCGTTGGAGTGTGAGTTTGAGAGTAGCATGAGTAATGAGTTGCTGAAATATGTGAGAGCAGTTGTTAACATAGTTAGGTTAAGTAATGAAGGTATTAAACTACTTGAGGAATTTAGGACTGCCGAGGCTATGGAGTCTTTCGCTAAGGGTATTCACGAGGATACGTTAGCAGACGAAATCAGGCGTAACCTGCTGGTTAAGTTACAGGATCTACACCCGGGCTTTATGAGGGAGAGGATATCGACACTCCTTAGGAGGCTTGACTTAATAGCTGAGCAATCTAAGGAAGTCGCTAGGAACATGACCTTATTCCCGTACCTGGAGCTACCTGGGGAGATTAAGAACGCTGTCAACGAACTTTCCGCGAAAGCTTACGAGTCTGTCACAAGACTCTACGATATAACCTCACTACTAATTAATCGCGAATATGATAAGGTCTTAAACGAAGCATATAAGGTGGAAGTAGCTGAAGAAGACGCTGATAGGATCTTAGTTAGGGGGCGTCAACTACTAGTTAGGTATGGGTCTGTGATAAAAAACCCCGCGATAATACTAATGGTTGATAAACTTATTGAAGCACTTGAGGGAATAACTGACTTCGCTGAAGACGCTAGCGATTATCTGAGAACGCTCGCGCTCTACTGTAGGAGCCTTAAATAAGTCGTGCTATGAATACGTACACGAGATACGAGATCGCCACGCACGCAGGCGTTGTTAAAGCCCACATCGCTAACATCTTCCTCACAACACCCATATTAACGACGCTGTAACCCTCCGCTAAGCTAGCTCCAATAATACTCCCTGCAACAGCCATGGTAGTAGCTGCAGGAACTCCCAACTCAGCTAACAGTAACACAGTCACTGATGTTGAGACGTACGTCACCACAGCCGTTGAGTAGTTGAGGGTGGTTACATCCTCAGCTAAAGTTCCTATCACCCTCTTACCCCAAGAAAACACGCCGAGAGAAACGAGCAAGCCACCGAATAAGAGCAAGATCGATAGGTAGTCCTCGTTAACAATACCTAACTCGTTAATTATGATGACGTATAAGGGTCCTGCAACTATTCCGGCGTTGCACGCGCCGTAAGCTAATGACATCAGAGCGATTATCAAGAATGATGAAACATTCCTGAACATGATTGTCTTCTCGTATTGATTGCTTGTTTTCTCATCCACGTACGCCTTACTCAAGACTAGCAGTAAAGTACTTAAAGCAAGCGCTGTTACTAAGCTGAGCACAGTGTCCAACAACTTACTTAATATTATGTACGTCATAAATACCGATATTAGGTGTAGGGAGAGTAAGCTAGCTGGCAAGGTGGTTTCAGGGTCTTCTAAGTACCTAGCCAGGAACTTCTTTATCAAGAAAGATATGAGGCCTGACAAAGGTATCGTGAGGAATCTGAGAACATATATTAGGGCTACCTCACCCCACATGACCACGCGAGGATTTACTGAAACACCGAAGCCTATGAGGCCAGCTAATACGGTTTCATTTACTGAGACAGGTACTTTGAGTAGTGAGGCGGTTAAGACCCAGAAACCGGCGGCGAACATAGCTACCAGCATGCCGGTAGTGAGTAAGGACGTGTGTATTGAACCTGGGTCAATGACTCTCGTGCCGAGAACCCAGGCAACGTTAGCTCCGAGCATGACGGAACCAAATACCACGAAGATTGATGTAATTAATAACGCTTTATCTAGCTTAATGATCTTAGCCCCAACTACGGCCGCAACTATGTTAGCTGCGTTGTTAGAGCCAGCGCTCCAAGCGAGAAACGCCGCTACAGCTAGCGAACATGCCAGTAAGGCCGTGTTCGTCTCAAGCACCTTTAAAGTTATCTCCTACAATGATTATTTAAGTTTTTTCAAGAAATTCCCTCAAGGACCTCACGGCCATCACCCTTAAAACCAGACCTACGATATCTTTCTGGAGGTACTGTAACGTGGTCTCTACTTCACGTCTACCAGGTTTTCATAAACTGACTTTGAGTGAGAGGGTTGAGAAGCTTAAGGAGTTGGCGAACCTGAGTGACGAGGACGTGAAGCTCTTGCTTAAGGAAGGTACGTTACCTCTCGAAATAGCTGACAGGATGATAGAAAACGTTGTCGGCACCCTATCCCTACCGCTAGGGATAGCGACTAACTTCCTGATTAACGGTAAGGAATACCTGGTTCCTATGGCTATAGAGGAGCCTTCGGTAGTTGCCGCGGCTTCTAACGCTGCTAAGATGCTTAGGGAGGGTGGTGGTATAAAAGCTCAAGCTACTGAATCGCTCATGATAGCTCAGATTCAGCTAGTCGGTGTTGCAGCACCTCATGCCGCGAAATACTTGATTTACGAGCATAGGGAAGAGATAAAAGAAATAGCTAATGCTACGAACCCGCTCTTAATCAGTTTAGGAGGGGGTGTTAGGGATGTTGAGGTCTACGTGATTGAGTCTCCTGCAGGACCTATGGTCATAACGAATCTCATAGTAGACGTTAAAGACGCTATGGGAGCTAACACTGTCAATACTATGGCGGAGAAGGTCGCTCCACACATAGAGAAGTGGACCGGCGGTAAAGTCTACTTGAGGATAGTGTCTAACTTAGCTGACAGGAGGTTGGTGCGTGCTTGGGGTAAGGTGCCTAAGGACGTCCTAGGAGGGGAGGAAGTAGTTGACGGAATAGTCTATGCTTGGGCTTTCGCTTCAGCAGATCCTTACAGAGCCGCGACACACAATAAAGGAATAATGAACGGCGTGATTGCCGTAGCTCTCGCGACAGGTCAGGACACTAGGGCTCTGGAAGCCGGTGCTCACGCCTACGCCGCTAGATCAGGCAAGTACACATCCTTAAGTGTTTGGGAGAAGGATGAGAACGGCGACTTAGTAGGCTTTTTAGAAATGCCTATGGCGGTAGGACTCATAGGAGGCGCTGTCAAGGTAAACCCGATAGCGCAGTTAAGCCTGAAGATCTTAGGTATTAAGACAGCTAAGGAACTAGCCGAGATCATGGGTGCTGTAGGGCTAGCTCAAAACTTAGCAGCACTGAGAGCACTAGCTACTGAAGGCATACAGAAAGGTCACATGAAACTACACGCAAGAAACATAGCTATAACCGCCGGCGCTAGGGGATCGGAGATAGACATAGTTGTTCAAGAAATGATTAAGAGAGACGCTATAAGGCTTGACGTAGCTAAAGAAATACTGGAATCGATTAGAAAGAAAAGTAAGGATTAATCAAAACAATATTTTTATTAAGCTGAAATAACGAACTCACAAATAATTCAATGAAGCCCCATAGAAACTATTCCTCAGGACCGCACACGATATTCGGAAGTGTTAAAGTACTTATAAATTCTTAAAGCTTTATTTTATTGGCCCTCCGGGTCTCCGAGATCCGTGGGGTCGTGAAGTCCCGATGACGGGGCTCGAGCTACTGCGGTGAGGGGGCTCGGGGAGACCGTTGAGAGGTAGGTGGTGGGGAGTCTGGAGGCAACAAACGTGAAAGGCTGTGAACCATCACCTACTGAGGAACGGTAGCTCACCAACTGGATTAAGATGAGGTAGGGTACGAGGAGTTGGTGGTGGTATCCGAGGAAGAGTCACGTAGGAGGTATGTTGAGGGAGCTATAATATCTGCGTTACGTCTCTACAGGCATTGGAGGAAGAGAGGCTTAACAAAGAATGAAGCTTTCAAACGCTCAGTTAAGCAAGCTTTAGGTATGGTGGAGGTCAGCGGTCTTTCTAGGGAGGAAGTAATTGATGTCCTAGAAGATTTTAGGAAGATTCTAGATGAAATTAAGAATGAGCTAACGAGTCAGTCACTTAGCTATAAAAACGAGAAATCGAGAGTAGATAGTGGGTGATGAGTGGGTTGGTTCTACCACCTATCAAGGGGCTGCTCCTCAGAGTTTTCTTTGAGTCAGCTGATGGGGGTTATTACTCCCCGCATTTCGAGAGATGTTATGAGGTTTTGCCAGTCCCGGAACCTGCGAGGGGTGACGTAGACACTTCAATACTTCAGAAATTCGCGTATTCGAGTATTGCAAGTAGGTGTGGGGATCACTCGCTGAGTAAGTACATGCCTTACGACTACGTCTTGATAGGGGGATCAAGTCATCACGTAAGCAAGATCGTCGCTCACTGGGACCCGAGATTCGATATAGGTGTATACGCTGATTACTGGAGAACTATTGGTGGCAGAATACCCAGGGATTTTAAAGATTGTGATGACTGCTACATATTTTTTGCTGCAGGCCTCGCTAAGTACCCGCCAGGATTCTTCAACGAGAAGAAAGGTTTCACAGAGATTAGGAAAACTTTCCTCAGATCTGATAGGGGGATCTACGTCGTGGGCTACATGAAGGTAGATGAGGTCGTGGACTTAACAGAGATATCGGCGGAACTGAGCTTGAGGAAAGCCAGGTATAGCCTGAGGGAGGTGTGGGAGGAAGCTATAAAGAGGTACGGGAGTAAGATAAGAGAGATACCACACATCATAAGACCTGCAGATCTCCCCGTAATAGTGTTGAGTAACGAAGGCAACTATAGGTTATTCAAAGAACCACTACCACTAATAGAGTGGGTGGAGAACTATAAATTACTAAGCGACATCTCCTACACGTTCGGCATCAAAACACCTGAAGACCGAATCAAATACAAAGTATACACAGAAGAAGAACTAAGGGAAATCCTGAGAAGCTTAGAGAAAGAAAGACTCATCTAACAACACAATAAAGACTCACAGTACGTGAAGGATTTACCCCGCCCGTGGGGTTCATCACTGTAGGGAAGACCCTGCATCCTGGTGTACCTCCCGGAGCGACCGCTCGGGTCTCTACCCTTAACCCTCACCGCGGTCTCCACTAAAACACGCATTAAAACAAACCCTCATAAATTTTCATAAAACCAAAAACAACATCAAAAGGCGCCGGGGGCGGGATTTGAACCCGCGCGGGGATTCCCCCACCGGCTTAGCAGGCCGGCGCCCTACCAGGCTAGGCGACCCCGGCTCTATTATTTCTCTTTATTCGAGGGTTAAAAGTATTTCGTGTTTACTACTTCCTTATGTTTTAGTGTGTTGTGTTCTGCCTTGATTTTTATTGCTTTTTGAGGACATAGTGGTTCGCAAGCTTTGCAGTATATGCATTTTTCTGCGTCGTACGCGAGCTTGTTTCCTTCTATTTTATAGACTCTTGTTGGGCAGTATTCCACGCATTCCCCGCATAAGTTACACGTGGGTTCTATCACTATCTTTACTTTCAATCCTCACTACCTGATAGTAGCTTCTTGAGTTTTTCTGCCTCCTTTAATCTCTCTTGCAGTACTTCAGCTAGTTTTTGCGGGTCTACCGCCGCTATGCCCTTATCGCTTATCACGTACGGTATCCATACAGGGTTTGTGGGCACTCCCCTCATCTTCCTGACTAAGAGTTCTTTAACGGGTACTCCGTACTCTATGAGTGAGGGGTTGATTCTAGCTTCTACGACCCCGTCAACCAAGTATTCTAGGTAGTTAACTATTTCTTGGAAGGTCTCCGTGGTGGTGTGTATCGTTGCAATGACTATATTCCCTAAACCCTTACCTACGACGGCCCTGAAACTCTTTATGAAGTCTAGGAATTGAGAGACCTCGAACTTCAGTATTAGCTCGTTTAGTGAGTCCACTAAGACCATGGTGGAACCTCTGGTAGGACTTGACGCGTCGCTCACGGCGTAAACCAACGAATTAAGATCTTTGACCTCCAACTCCCTAACGACGCCGCTGACGGCCTTCTTGAAAGGTCCTAACCTAAAGCTAAAACAATCAATTATCTTGAACCTGCCCTCACCCACGTACTTGCTAACATCCCACCCGAAGTAATTATAAAGCGCGAGCAGAGCGTCAGGAGAGTCATCAAAAGTCACGTAAACCACGGCGTTCCTAGGCTCCTTCAGGAAATTCCATGATAGGTTAGCTAACATAACGGATTTGCCGACACCTCCAGGACCTAAGAGTAGTGTTAACGACCCGTAAGGTATTCCGGAAGGTAACGCAATACTCAAGGGATCTATCCCGGTTAAGAAAGTCTTACTCATTGAATACACCGTTTACAATACTTGAGACAAACTATTAAAACTTAACTCACACACATACATGGGTGGGGTAATTGATTAAGGCTGTTAAGCTGGAGGAGGGAAGCATACTACCTAACGCTGTGGAGAAGATAATCCTTAAGGAAGGGCTTAAGGGAGGTTTCATAATAGGGATAGGAGGGCTTAAGAAAGCTGAGATAGGTTACTTCAACCCGGTAACATCAACATACGTAACAGAATTCATAGACTCCGGCGAGGAAGGAATGATTGAGATAGTCTCACTAGTAGGTAATTACCTACTGAGGAGTGACGGCACGGTCTTCACGCATATCCACGTAACGCTGAGTCGTAGGGATATAGGCGTTAAGGGAGGGCATCTAGTCAGAGGGGTTGCGAGACCGCACGTAGAGTTATTCCTAGTTGAGGTGGGTGAGGAGCTTAAGAAAGTGTTTAGGCATAGGGACGTGAGTTGAGCGTTAAAAGAGTGTGTGTCGTTGGCGGCGGGCTGGCAGGACTCACCACCGCGTACCACCTCTTGAGAAGAGGGGAAGACCTGAGGATATCGTTGCTTGAGTCTAGTAGTAGGGTCGGAGGACTACTTAAGAGTGAGTTGATTGGTGGGTACTTATTCGATACCGGCGGCTCCCACATAATGTTCAGCAAGAACGTTGAGAAACTCAGTGAGATGCTCTCCTTTCTCGGAGGTAACTACGTGAGGCACTACAGGAATAGTAAGGTATATTATAAGGGAATCTACGTTAAGTACCCCTTCGAGAACGGCTTACACGACCTACCACCAGAGGAAAGGTTTGAGTGTGTTTGGGGTGTTGTTGAGGCTTATATCAAGAGAATCAAGAACGAGTTGAGTGAACCGAGAAACTTTCTTGAGTGGCTACCCTACGTGTTCGGTGATGGCATAGCTAGCAAGTACCTAATACCCTATAACGAGAAGATATGGAAGACAAACCTAAGCGAGATAACTCTTGAGTGGGTTGAGGGCAGGGTACCCACACCACCAATCAGAGAGATATTAATGAGTGCTGTCGGACTTAACGTCGAAGGCTACACACACCAGCTAATCTTCTATTACCCGTCCTCAGGAGGTATTGAAGCGCTCGCACGCGGATTACTTAATGAACTATTAAGTAGTAAGAGAGTCGAAATTCATACTAATCAAGTAGTTGAGAGAGTGAGGACATCGAGTGAAGATAGTCTCATAGTAGAAACTAGAGACTCATGTTTTGAGTGTGAGGCAGTGATTTACACAGCCTCCCTAAAAAGATCAGGCAACGTGTTCAAGGAGGTTTTAGGAGAGTTGAGTAGGGAGTTGGAGAGGCTTAGGTCCGTACCGATAGCCGTCGTAGGTTTAGGTGTGAGGGGTGAGGCAAGACCCTACCACTGGATATACCTGCCGGACAAGAAGTACCTACCACACAGGGTAGCAATACTAAGTAATTTTTCGAGAAATAACGCGCCGGAGGGCGGTGTCTCCATAATAGCTGAGATATCGTTTAGGAACGAAGATGAGTTAAGGTCAGTTCCTGATAACGAATTAGTTAGGAAGTCATACGAAGACTTACTAGAGGTAGGTTTAGTGAGGAATCCTGAACTTGAGGTTAGTGAGGTGTGGCGCTGGGAAGACGCTTACATAATATACGACAAGAACAGGTCAGAGATAGTTAAGAAGGTAGGTGATGAGTTAAGGAAGCTGGGAGTCTTCATAAACGGGAGATTCGGTACTTGGGAATACTTGAATATGGACGCAGTATACATAAAATCAGAAAAAATTGCTGAAGAGGTAGCGAAGTACATTCACGCCCGTTCATGAGTTACTCCTAGCTTATCGTTATCAACTGGTAAGGATTCTCGACATATTCCCTGATCTTCTTCAGGAAGACCGCGGCTTGAGCCCCGTCAGTCACTCTATGATCAAATGTGAGGCTTAAAACGAAGTATTTCCTCGTAGTGACCCCCTTAGGAAGCTCAATAACCACTTTCTCATATATCCTCCCAACACCTAATATCGCTACGTGACCAGGATAAATGACGGGTGTGAAAACATCGACGTCATACATTCCTAGATTAGAGATCGTTATGGTTGAGTCAGACACTTCTTCCAGGCTTAACGTGCCTTCCCGAGCTTTCTTAGCTAGATCTTCCAGCTCTACGGATATCTGGGTTACTGACTTGTTATCGGCGTTCTTTATGACTGGAACGATTAACCCTCCTTCAAGAGCTACGGCCACCCCCACGTTGATGTCTTTATAAATCCTTAGTTTGTTTCCTTCCAGGCTCGCGTTAAACTCCCTATGCTCTCTCAAAGCGTTAGCTAACGCTTTCACTAGGAAGGCCGTTATCGACGGTCTCTTGTCTTTAGGTAATGAGTTCCTGAGTTCCTCCAGCTTATCTACGTTAACCTCCATGGTTATGGTCGTTAAAACCATCTCTCTAGCTGATTTAAGGAGGTTCTCAGCTATCCTAAGCCTCATAGGGCTTAAAGGTCTCTCCTCAAGCACGGTGAGGCCTGCCTCAACTACCTTAGGAGGAGCGGCCCTAATCTTCTCTACGTAAGCCTTAACGTCTTCCTGAGATATTATTTCTTTGTCTGGGAAGTACCTCCACACATAATCTAAGCTAACCCCTAATTCTTCAGCTAGTTTTCTCGCTGCTGGAGTTGCCCTAACCTTACCTGCTGGCTTGACTTGAGTAACTTCAGGAACCTGAACTTTCTCGATTTTCTCCTCGATTATGGTCGGGGCCGGAGCCTCGGGAGCTCCTGAAAGAATCTTCCTCAACTCTTCCTCGTTCTCAGCTATCAAAGCTATCACTTCGTTGACTCTAGCCTTACTACCTTCCTCATAAAGTATCCTAGCTAAGAAGCCTGAAGCCGGGGCCTTAACATCACCCACCAACTTCTCAGTCTCTATAGTCGCTATGACTTCATCAACCTCCACACGGTCACCCACTTTCTTCAACCACTCAACTATCCTACCCTCAACCATCGTCAGACCTAGTTTAGGCATCTTTACCTCGATAACCACGTGAATCTACCTCCTGAAGAGTGTGAGAATAGACTTCACTATCCTTTCTTTGCTAGGCAGGATTTCTTTCTCGAGTGTTGGGCTGAAGGGTATTGGTGCGTGACCTGTATTTATTCTTACAGGCCTGGAATCTAAGTAGCCGAATGCTTCCTCTTCAACGGTTGCTATGACCTCTGATGAGATGCCGCAGGGTCCCCATCCCTCGTCAACCACTACCAACTTCATGGTCTTCTCAACGGATTCCTTCAATGTCTTACGGTCTAGCGGGTAGAGAGTCCTTAAGTCAATTACCTCAGCGTCAATACCGTACCTTTCCTTAAGTTCCTTAGCTGCCTCCAAGGACTCGTGCAGCATATAAGAATACGTCACTATGGTCACGTCACTCCCTTCTCTCTTAACGCTTGCTTTACCAAGGGGTATCACGTACTCTTCCTCCGGTACAGGCCCGCTCATCCTGTAGAGCTTCTTATGCTCTAAGAATATGACTGGGTTCCCGTCACGTATTGAAGCTAGGAAGAGCCCTTTAGCGTCGTATGGAGTTGCCGGAGCTACCACCTTTAAGCCAGGGTGGTTAACGAACATTGACGCGTTCGTTGACGAGTGTTGTGCCGCGGCCGAGATTCCAGCGCCTATCGCCGCACGTACTAGAATAGGTATCTTGAACTGACCCCCACTCATATACCTCAACTTCGCAGCGTGATTGAATATGGCGTTCATCGCTAAGTAGAGAAAGTCAGCGAAACGATGCTCTACTACTACCCTAAGCCCAGCCATTGCAGCACCCACAGCGATTAAGGTGAAGCCATCTTCTGAGATGGGTGTATCTATGACGCGGACGTCAGCACCGTACTTAGCCGCCAGACCCTTGGTAACCCCCCACACACCAGCAGCTACCACGTCCTCACCTAAGACTATCACATCGTCGTAACGTGACATCTCGTAATCTAGTGCCTCCCTAACAGCCTCCACGTACGTTATTGCTCTACTCCCTGGCGGAGGCTCTTTATACGTTAGCTTACTCTCACTATAGGTATATTCCAGCGCTGTATCAGGTTTGGGGTAGGGACTGCTTCGAGCAAACTCCACAGCTTCGAGGACTTCCTTCTCTACTTTAGACCTTATCTCATTATCCCTTGCTTCGTTCAAGAACCCATTACTAATCAAGTAATTACGGAACTTCACTATCGGGTCTTTCTCCCTTAAGAACTCATCAACCTCATCCTTAGGTCTATAGTGTTGTGGATCGCCCTCAAAATGTCCCCTCACTCTTAGGGTGAGGGCTTCAAGTAATGCAGGTCCCTTACCATTCCTTATCTCTTTAACGAGTTTTTCAGCAGTCTCGTATACTTCGAGAACGTTCGTCCCATCTACCGTGACGCCCTCGATATTATAGGCTGAAGCTCTCTTAGAAACTCTATCGACGGATAGCGTTTTCTTGACGGGTGTTGTCGCCGCGTACATGTTATTCTCACACACGAATAATACCGGGAGCTTCCATATCGAGGCCATATTAAGTGTTTCGTGGAAGACCCCTGTATTCGATGCGCCGTCACCGAAGAAAGTAGCTACCACGTTGTCTTTACCTCTATACTTCACGGCTAGAGCGACCCCGGCAGCCAACCCTATCCCGCTACCGACTATTCCGTTAGCTCCCATGACCCCTATACTCACGTCCACAGCGTGCATAGAACCCCCCCTACCCTTATTGAGTCCCGTCTCCTTGCCGTACAGCTCAGCCATCAACTTCTTTAAGTCAACCCCCTTAGCTATTAGGTGCCCGTGTCCTCTGTGAGTGCTAGTTATATAATCGTCTTTCCTTAAAGCATGGATAACTCCTGTAGCAATAGCCTCCTCACCTATGTATAAGTGGACGAAGCCAGGTATCTCACCGCCGTAAAACAGCTTAGCTACTGTCTCCTCAAACCTTCTGATTCTCAACATGGTCTCGTAGAGACTTAATAACTTGTCTTGATCTAAACCCCCCATGTAACACACCGAAGAAGTATATCATACCACACGTAAAAGATTTAAAGTCTTAAAAGACATATATTACGGCTAATCACTATGAGGAAGATCTATGATTTAACAGCACCTATCTGCTTAGAAAACGATGAGGTCAGAATACCTAAACCTAAATCAGCTGAAATAAGCTTAGAACTAATAGGACACGACTTACTCTTAAGTGGTACGAAACTCATCAAATACTTAAGTAATAGTATTAAGTTCGAGGTACATTTAGGTACTCACATAGACTTACCGACAACGTTTGCTTATCAGACAATAGATCCTTTCAAAATACCTGTAGATTTCTTTATTAGAGAAGCACATATAGTTCACGTAGAAAGAGATTACTCAAAGAAATCCCTAACACTTGACGAGGTTAAGGAGAAGATAGATCTTAAGGAATTCACGGAATTACCTAGAGAGAGGAGACCCGCCCTATTATTTAAGACCGGTATGTCAAGATATTGGTGTCATGACAACCAGAAATACATGAATTTCCCCGGTTTATCGAAGAGCTTAGTAGAATTCATAGCGTACGAGCTTGAGCCGCCGTTCATAGGTATTGACGCGATATCCGTAGATAGAACTATAGAGCATCGCTCACTCAGTTTATACACTAACATAGACGAGGAATTCATAAACATCCTGAGAATGCAGGAGTATACCGCTCTATTAGGCCATGACATGTTGTTGAGAAAGAACATCTATATACTAGAGAACCTAGACATGAGGGAAATACCCTCAGACGTGAGTAGAGGACTCTTAATAGCGCTCCCGTTATTTAGGTTCACGTCACTCACGGAGAAATCAGTTCTGATTACGGCACTCCCCTGTAGAGTGATTTTCGTGCCTGAACCTGAGGGTAGCATCGGCGAAGTCGTGATGAAGCTGAGAACTTTAGAGAAGGAACTCTCAGGAATTGTTGCGTAGGTGTTAATGATGGCTAACCTAATCAGTAAGCGAGGTAGGCGCTTATTCACCTATTTTAAGGCTTTGGGTAGTCCAGTAAGGTTCCTAATAATCTATAAGATGCTAGACGGCAGACCCTATACGAAAAACGAAATAGTTCATTACGTGAGTGTCTCAACTGGGGTTCCTAAAACTACTGTAGACAGACATTTCAGGACGTTATTAAAGTATGGCGTAATAAAAATTGCCGGTAAGTCTATTAGAGATGGCGAGAAGGGTAGGAAGCCGCTACTATACGTGCTCGCAGTAGATTCATTAACGTTTTACGTGAATCTCTTCACATATTTACTTGAGGGAGTCACTGACAAACGCATGAAGCTAATTGAGAAAAGCTTAAGTGATATTAAGACACTCTTGAACTTGGTTGGTGACATTAAGATAAAGCTCTATTTAGTTGGTCGTGAGGTAAGTAATGAAGCAATCTCTAACCTATCTAAAACTCTTGATTCATGCATTCCTATATTCTCCCTGATCAGGGAAGCCGTAAGACCGAGAACGTTCGTAGCGGACTGTGAGAACGCGCTGGAATTACTTAGTAAGATTTCTACAAATCAAATAGTATTGAAGAAAATCTCTCCAGATAAGATAAGAGAGTTGCTATACGTTGCCCTCATAGAGTCAAACATCCCGATCGAGAAATTAGGTTTCTTGCTAGGGATTAAGGACATAAGTAGGCTAGTAGAATATGACGATTTATGGGATATTATGGAAGTTACACATCACAATGACCCAACTACCATCTTAACGTTATTGACGGATAACGCTAAGTGTACGGATGCAGAGGCATCATACGTGATTAGCTTAGCCAATAATCTAATTAAATATTTTTCAAGTAGTATCACTTACCATGACTTAATCCGCTTAATCCTGACCCTCTAGCCCAGCAACGATTCGGTGATGAACTGTTCACGGAATAACGAAAAATTCTTGAGGGACCTCACTGCAGGATCTTATTCAAGACCTCCAGAATATCCTCGATGGTAATGCCGCTGAAATCTAGTTCCTTCCTCTTTAATAGCCCAGCAACTACTGTTACTACCTCATCTTTCCTTATTCTCATATAAGAGAGTTCTTGAAGAAGCTCCTCAAATTTTTCTGCTGGGTCTACGAAGAAGTCTCCTGAGATCATGACCCTCTCAACTAAGTCATCACGAAGTTTAACACATACCTTAACTATCTTCCCCCCAACACGTTTTTTCTCGTCACATATAATTAACGCCTCACTCAAGACCTAACACCTCAATAAATCTCTCTTGATAATTTGATGGTCTCGCAATCATTCTTAATGCCTCATATTCCTCATCGCTAATGAGGTCTCTCACCTCATCAACGTATTTAAGATTCCACTCAAGTGTAGCGTACTTCCCCCTATACATATTGAGTGCTTTCCTTAACTCAGTATTGTCAGGCACTCCCCACTCGACCTCAAGACCTAACCTCCTGCTCAGGGCTTCTGAGATAGCCTTATAAAGCTCTTCAGGACTCACAGTCCTCCCAAGCACCTCATTAACTGTAGTAACTCTCTTAACCCTGCTTTGAGTAAACTTCTTGTCGGAGAGCTTCTCTCTAGAGATTTTAAGAACTCTCCAAAGGATGGATATATCGCTTGAGACTAACATAGCTCCATGAACGAATACTCTGTCATGAGTTCTGCACGCAGCCATACCGGAAATCTTCAGCCCGTCAACCTCTATGTCGTTTAATGGACGGTAGTAAGCATTACTAACCCCTAAGCTACCTAAAGCCTCCACAACAGCCGTAGCAACAACACTAAACGATTCCTCAATACTGAGTTTATGATTCGGTAGTGTTAACGCGTAATTCACGTTACCTAAGTCGTGGTATACAGCACCACCACCAGTGAATCTCCTCACCAGCTTGATGTTGAGGTCCCTAGCCTCAAGAGCGTTAATTTCTAGAGGAGGTGACTGAAACCTCCCTATAACTACCACCCTATCATTGCGCCAGAAACGAAGTGTGGGTAGTTTAGACTCAAGATAAAGAACCTCCTCAAAAGCTAAGTTAAAGAACTGATTCTCAGGCCACTCAGCGACAAGCACTCTTAAAATACCTGAGTCACTCATGAGACCCCCATCTACTCCTGAGAATCTCGTTTTTAAGGATTTTAGTACGTGATAGCCTTTAAAATATTCTGATTCTGGATCCTGACAAGGAACATCTATAGAACTTCTATATTTTTAAGTTATTATCTTTAAAACATTTAAT
>DAIRVF010000015.1:0-15108 GCA_036802965.1 Zestosphaera sp. | reverse complement strand
GCTGAGTTAGCTATTATTAAGTACTCTATCAACTTCTCGTCACCGCCTAAGTCTCTCAAGTCCTCCTCAGTTATTACGGCCTTCCTTAACCCGTCGCTAGAGTACATGTTCCTCCACAGGTAGTCCGTAACGAAAGGCATTATGGGGTACAGGGTCTTCAGTATCAGTTTGAAAACCTTGTGTAGGACGTATCTAGCTCCGTTCACGTATTTCATGTCGTAATCGCCTAACCCGTAAGCTCTTGACTTAACCGTCTCAAGATAATTTGACGCGAAAACATCCCAAGCTAGAGCGTAGAGCTCGCTTATCGGCCTGAAAACGTCGAGCTCCTCGTAATACTTGAGAACCCTCCTGATTACTGAGATCGCGTACTTAAGCATCGCTCTATCCACGTCCTTCAGGACCGAGTCCTTTAAGGGGGGTTCATCGAAGAACGAGATGAACCTGCCTATGTTGACTAACTTAGTCGCGAATGCCAGCCCACTCCTAACCACGTCCTCCGACCACCTATAATCGCTGCCTAACATACCGGAGATTGCGGCCCAATACCTAAACGCGTCAGCACCGTACTTCTCGACGTATGGCATGGGCGGGACTATGTTACCGAGGGATTTATGCATCGCCCTACCCTTAGGATCTAAACCCATACCGGAAATCCTGACCCACTTAAATGGCGGTTTCCCCGTAAGTAACCACACACGTAACGTTGAGTAGTAGAGCCAAGTCCTTATTATGTCATAGCCTTGAGGTCTGAGAGCGTGTTCCAGCGCTTTAAGAGCAGCCTCCTTGTCATCGAGCCATTTAACCACATATAAAACACTGACTGAGGAGTCAAACCACGTGTCGAAAGTTCTTGTCTCACCGACTAGCTCTTCCTTAGGTGCGCCACAGTTAGGGCATTTCTCGTATGGTGGCGGATCTATCCAAGGCCTCACGTACTCGCCGTACTTACCTAAGATTATGTGACCGCACTTCCTACACCTCCATATAGGTATTTCAGTCCCGTAGAACCTGGTTCTGGAGATAGGCCAGTCCATCTTTAATGAAGTTACCCAAGAATCGAACTTCACTTTATGCTCGGCGGGCTTAAAGTCCATCATGTTACCTACTCTAAGCACGTCCTCCTTAAAATCTAGTTGCTTTAAGAAAAACTCCCTAACGTGGATGTATTCTACCGGCGTCTTACACCTCCAGCAAACAGGGACCTCATGCCTTAAGTCCTCCTCCCTAACTAGGAAGTTATTCCTACGCAGCTCCTCTACTATGACCTTCCTAGCCTCTCTAACACTCAACCCTTTAAGAAATCCCGAGTTCTCATTCATGGTGCCGTTCGGGTTGATGAGTATCTTAGGGGTGAGACCCTGCTCCTTAAAGAACCATATATCTCTGGTGTCACCGTAAGAACACATCATAGCTAAGCCGGTCCCGAACTCGGGGTTAGCGTACGTGCTAGGCATTATGGGTATTAAGTTATTGTATAGGGGTACTAACGCGTGCTTCCCCTCAAGATACTTATACCTCGCGTCGCTGGGGTGGTAGATAACGGCGCCACAACCGTTAAGTAACTCAGGCCTGGTAGTCGCTATCACCACATCCTCGTTAGTTTCCGCAACCCTGAACTTGATGTAGTATAGCTTACCTTCCTCTTCCTTCGTCTCTATCTCTGCTTCAGCAAGCGAGGTCCTGCACCTAGGACACCACATGACAGGTCTTTCAGCCTCGTATATGAGGCCCCTACCCCATAAATCGATGAAGGTTGCTTGTGTAAGCCTCCTATACTTAGGGGAGTCGGTCCCGTCAGTCCAGTAATCATATGAGCACCCCAGCCTTTTCCACACCCTAACCAAGGAAGCCTCATACTCGTCTAAAACCCCCTTAACTAACTCAAGAAACTTGAGCCTACCCTCAGGAGTATTAGCTATCTCATGTGCTGAGATACCGTAACGCTTCTCTACAGCTACCTCAGCAGGCAAACCATTCCTGTCAGCATAGAAAGGTAACAGGACCTTATACCCGATCAACCTAAGCGCGCGAGCAACCATATCAATCTGAGCGTAATGAGCTGCCTGACCAACACCCCACTCCCCAGAAGGGTATGGTGGAGGCGTGTCCACAACTACGTACCTCTCATCACCTAGAAAATCTATTGAAGGCTCTTCAAACCCTTCCTCCTCCCACTTCTTAAGCAACTCCTCCTCGAGGGAGGGACCCCACCTCTTAATCTTTATTCTCGGCTCTAACGCCACGCAATCACCTATACCATTTAATACGCTAAATTTATTAATCTTTAACACGCGCGCAGGCTAGCCACGCTTAAATCACTCACATGTGGGTGACGTGCTCGAAAACTTTATTTATGTCGATAAAATATTTACTGGGATAAATATGTCGATCAAAGTAGTGTTGCTAGGTGCTGGGTACGTCGCCGCTCACCTAGCTACTGGCCTAGAAAGACTTAAGAAGGGTTTAGTTGAGCCTTACGGGATACCCCTAGCTAAGTATGAGCTCCCGTACAAGCTTAGCGACATAGAGATAGTGGGGGTTTACGATGTTGACGAGAATAAGGTTGGTAAGACCCTCTACGATATAGCTAAGGAAGTCATGGGTAACGACTATCCAGTACCTGAAGAACTCAGGAAAGTGGTTGTTAGGAGAGGGATAAGGAGGAAGTCTACGGAAGGGCTTGACCTGAAGGCTAAGGGGTTAGACGACTTAATGAGCTATGAGGAAAGCCTAAAAACATTGTTGAGTGAGTGGCTGGAGTTGAGGCCTGACGTGATAATCAACATAATAACTACTGAGTATGGTGAGGAATATCCTGATAAGTCTGTAGCTCTCGACAGGATCTTGAGCGGTGACATACCGGCCACGCATTCATACGCTTACGTGGCCGCAATGTATGCTAAGACGGTTGGCGGCGTAGCCTTCGTTAACGCAATACCAACGCCCGTAGCAAACAATCCAGGGCTACTTAAACTTCTTGAAGAGTCCGGTGTTGTGGTATTCGGTGACGACGGAGCCACAGGAGCTACACCCTTAACAGCTGATTTAATAGAGCATCTAGCTGAGAGGAACAGGCTCATAGAATTCGTAGTGCAGTTCAATATAGGAGGCAACACAGATTTCTACGCCCTCACAAGACAGGACAGAAACCACATGAAGGAACTCACTAAGACCAGCATGATAAAGGATATCACTGGCTACGAAGTCCCGGCATTCATAAAGCCTACCGGCTACCTAGAACCCCTCGGAGACAAGAAATACGTCGCTATGCACATAGAGTATGTAAGCTTCAACGGCTTCAGAGACTCCATATACATAAACGCTAGGATAAACGACTCACCGGCTTTAGCAGGCATCTTATGTGATTTAATAAGGCTGGGTAAAGTATCCATAGATAAAGGGTGGAGAGGAACGGTCTACGAAGTCAACGCATTCTATATGAAGAGACCAGGACCTCGCGGAGCCCCCAACATAGCTAAGAATAAAGCGTATCAGTTATTACTTAGTAAGTTCGGATTAACACATTAAATCCTTTAAGAACGTAGAACCCCCTCAAAAGAGGGTGGAAGGAGTCAGGGGTCTCTTCACGCTAAAATTTATTTAATTGCATTAAAAATATTTCGGGTTTCGTTAATGAGGGGTGTTTTAGTAGTTCATGCCGGGGCCGGAACTTGGAGGAATGTTGATGAAGAGATTATAAGGAAAGTAGTGTCTGATGCTCTGAAGAGGGGGGCCGACGTTTTAAAAAACGGGGGTTCTGCTCTTGATGCGGTTGTGGAAGCAACAATCTCATTAGAGGATTCAGGAGTTCTGAACGCAGGGCTTGGTTCAGTACCTGACCTAACTGGTAAGGTTTCAATGGATGCAGGCGTTATGGATGGCTGGAGTAATCGTGCAGGGGCGGTTGCCGCGGTCACATACCCTAAGAATCCAGTTCTCCTGGCTCGTAAGGTTCTAGAACTAACGGATCACGTCTTGTTGGCAGGTAGCGCTGCTGATGAATTAGCGGCTAGGCTAGGACTCCCCAAGCATCCGGGACCTTCTGAGAGAGTTAGGAAGCGGTATGAGGAAGTATTTAAGAAAGCTTCTTCAGGCGACGCGATATTCAGGAAAAGTTTTGAGTTAGCTAAGAAGCTAGGGTATTTCGATACTGTGGGAGCAGTCGCGCTAGATGAGGGTGGTAAGCTAGCGGCAGCTGTATCCACTGGAGGCGTGATTTTAAAGTTTCCGGGACGTGTAGGGGATTCCGCGATCCCCGGAGCCGGGTTCTTCGCTAACAAACACGGCGCTGCAGTAGCTACCGGAATAGGTGAGACGATAATGTTGAGCATGCTCTCGCTTAAGGCAGTGAACCTAGTTAGTGAGGGGTACCTGGCTGATACTGCAGCACGTCTAGCTATCCAGTACCATACCTCCGTATATGGTAAAGACACTGCCGGACTCATAGTAGTTGATTACAGAGGCAACGCTTACGGCGCTTACAATACTCAGGCCATGCCATGGGGTTACGTGGAGTTAGGGAGGGGGGAACTCGTTATTTCAGGGTTTAAGAAGTCTTAAGTTTCTTGAGGTCTTCCTAGTCTTTATAATTTTTAAGGCTTCATCACGTAATCCGCGGTCCGTGCTTAATTGGCCCCTAGTAGTGAGGGTGACCATACTTAAAGGTTCTTCCACTCCCCGCACTAACGCGCAAGTATGTATGGCCTCAATCATTACGAGGAGTCCCTTAGTCTTGAGCTTCACGAATAGGTAATCAGCTAACTCCTCAGTGAGTCTTTCCTGGAGTTGTAATCTTCTGGCAAACACGTTAACTACCCTGGCAAACTTACTTAACCCGAACACCTCATCACTCGGCACGTAAACCACGTAAGCGTACCCGTAAAACGGGAGTAGATGATGCTCGCAAATAGACCTAACAGGTATGTTAAGAACCGCGACAAGCCTGTTAGTGCTTACGTAGTTAGCTGAATTCACGTAGAAATACTTTAAGTGCTCGTCCGGGTCTCTCCCATACCCTGATGCCAGTTCCTCAAGCCACATCCTAGCCACACGCTCCGGCGTCTCCCTAAGCTCAGGTCTGTCGGGGTCATCCCCTATAAGTTTTATGAATTCTCTCACGACGCTCTTAAGTTTATCAAGTTTATTATCTAAATCCCCATTACTCACCATATTCAGAACTCATCTCCTGAGCACGTAGTTTAAACTCAACCACTAAGTCCATTCTACGAGCACGCAACGATTTTTTAACCTCATCAACCCTCCTACTCAAGGACACCATATCCTCCTCAGGACTAACCAAGACTGTTGCCACGCCTTGGTAATGCGTGCCGTCAACGTTTCTTAGGCGTAAACTATCTAAACTCAGGTTATTCTTACTAAACTCCTCTCTAACAATCTTCGTCACATCTGGTGATGGAGCTCTATCACCAACGTATTCCATAACCTCGGAGAAGACATTCCTTAACTCGTAAAAAATGTATAGTGTGAGGAATAGAGCGCCAACATAATCTATCAAGTAGCTAAGTAGGGCACCTGCGAGAGAAGATGTAATGACTACCGCACCCTCAATTAACTCACTAATCGTGAACTTAGAGTAATGTGTGAACACTCCTCTCAGCCTCCTAGAAATCGCTATCGCGATTAAGTAGCATGAGACTCCTAAGAAAGCCATCATGGGAGCTTCTAGCGACACCGTATACTCCCTTAACTCAGCTAATCTAAGCGTTACTATGCCCGCTACGAAGGAGTAAATCATTAAGGTAGATATGGAACCCCCGAAAGCTAGCTTGTAGTGACCGAAATGATGGTCCTCGTCAGGAGGTTTGAGACTGTCCCTCCAATACCTCACAGCTAACAATAACGCCATTAAATTCGCTATGGAGGTCATGGCATCAACGAAAACAGCCTTAGAACCGTAGAGGACGCCGCCTAAAATCTTGAAAACCCCTCCTAAACCTGAGAAGAGGATCGTTAAGGTCAGCATGCTCCAGCTATTCAGTGAGTACCCACCCCAGAATAGAGGAGGACTAAAAGACCTTTAAGCTTTTCCAACCCTTAAATCCTTATCTTAAGAGATTTCCTAAGTTCATCAACTATCATGACCGGCACGGAGGTCAGCAACGCTAGGAGGAGGAGCTCCGGATGCAATTCGGCGGTCTTGAAGACTGACGCGAGTTGCGGCACGTATACTGTGCTCATCAACAAAGCTAGTGAAGCAATTAATGACGGGATAAGCCATTTATTGAAGGGTCTGAACCAGAAATGAAGAGCTTCAGATCTTGACGCAAGCGCTCTCCCGAACTCGCTCATCCCGAGAGCTACGAATACTAACGTCCTGGCCAAGCTTATATCTACGTAAGTACTGAGGGCGAACTTGTATATACCTAGGTTTACGAGCCCTATTAGAGAACCGAGTAACGCAAAATACGCTATCTTCCTGTTAGTCAAGAAAGAAGCTTGTTTCTTTCTTGGAGGTCTCCTCATTAAGTCGGGCTCAGGAGGCTCTGTGCTGAGAGCTAGAGCTGGTAGAGCGTCTGTCGTGACATTTATCCATAATAGCTGCGCCGGGGTTAGCGGTGAGGGGAGCGCAACCAGCTCAGCTGACAGTATCGTCGCTATCTCACCTAAATTAGCGGGCAGTAAGTAGTTTATAGGCTTCTTAAGATTCTCAAATATTATCCTACCTTCCTTAACGGCCGTAGCTATGGTAACGAAATTATCATCCTTGATAACCAGTTTAGACACTTCCTTAGCTACGTCAGTTCCTTTAATACCCATAGCTATCCCTAAGTCAGCTTCTTTAAGCGCTAACGCGTCGTTAACCCCGTCCCCGGTCATGGCGACTACGTGCCCCCTAGCTTGAAGAGCTTTAACAACCCTCCTCTTATGCTCTGGCGTCACCCTAGCTAATATGACGATCTCATCTATTACCCTCTCTAACTCAGCATCACTCATGTTATCTAAGTCCTTGCCCTCAAGCACTAAACCGTTATCAAGCCCTATCAAACGTCCTATTGCTTCTGCTGTCAATCTGTGGTCGCCGGTTATCATGATTGTTTTTATGCCTGCCCTACGCAACTCCTCCACAGCTTCCTTAACACCTTCTCTCGGGGGGTCGATGATGCCCATAACTGATAAGAAGGTATATTCCTTCTCTATTTCCTCAACACCTTGCTCAAGGATATCAGGATTTACTAGCTTATAGGCAACACCATACGTTCTAAAGCCTTGAGACGCTATTGACTCTATGTACTCGTTTATTTCCCTCCTTAAACCATCGTCGAGTGGTTTGAGGTCGCCGTCGATCACGACGTGGCTCGAGAGGTTGAGGAGTGTTTCGGGAGCTCCTGAAGACACGACTAGGCACTCGTTATCGCCGAGCTTGTGTATCGTGGTCTTCCTCTTCCTAAACCTATCGAACGGGATGACCTTAACGAGCTTAGTGTTTCTCCTTAAATCCTCAACTCTCTCCTTACCTAAAATCTTGTAAGCGAGTACTAAGGCAGCCCCCTCCGTGGGGGATCCCTTAATCCTCCACACACCGTTATCGTAGAATAAGCTAGCGTCTTCAGCGATGTGTGCGACCAAGTACTCAGCTAGTTTCTCAAGCTCCCTACTCACAACAGCCTTACTCTCCGAGTCGTTAATGATCACCTCGCCCACAGGCTCGAATCCCCCACCCCCTACCCCGAGCTCTACACCGCTAATCCAGACTTTCTTGATTGTCATCTCACCCTTAGTTATAGTCCCGGTCTTATCTGACGCTACAATATCGCAAGCCCCTAAAGTCTCTATAGCTCCTAACTCCCTCACAATCACGTTCTTCTTCGACATCCTGTAAGCTCCTAAAGCAAGTACTGACGTAGCTATTGCCGGCAGACCCTCAGGTATGGCTGCCACGGCCAGCGCGACAGCTATGAGGAGCGACTCTATTAAGGGCTCCCTAACCACCAAGTATGAGATACCGAAAACTAAGACGCTTATACCCAGTATTATAGTTCCGAGCTTCTTACCGAGCCTGTCAAGCTCTTCCTCAAGTAGTGTCTTCTTTTCTTTTATCTCACCAAGCTTCACAGCTATCTTACCTAACTCGGTCCTAGACCCAGTCGCTACCACGACCCCCTTACACTTACCGGAGTATATGTAGGTTCCCATGAACAACATGTTAGTTCTTGAGTGAATACTTGTTTCCTCGGGCAGCACGACCGAGTGGTCTTTCAGAACGGGCTCGGATTCCCCGGTAAGAGGAGACTCATCAACTCTTAAGTTCACGGAATCCACAAGCCTGATATCCGCGGGGACCTTATCACCCTCGTTAAGGAGGACCACGTCGCCCGGCACTAACTTTGTTGAAGGAACTACGACGATGTCCCCGTCCCTAATAACCTTAACCTCAGAAACTACGAGTTTCTTCAGTGCTTCTATAGCTTTCTCAGCTCTGAACTCTTGAAGAAAGCCTGAAACCCCCATGATGAGTACTATGAGGAGTATAGCTAAGGCATCAACCAACTCACCTAAAAAACCTGAGATCAGCGTAGCTACCAGCAAAATCACTATCAGAAAATTAGTGAATTGCTTAAGGAATAACTCGATCGGAGACCTAGGTTTGCCTCTTAACTCGTTGAGACCATATATGCTAAGCCTCCTCTCAACCTCACTCGATGAAAGTCCTCCCGGGCCGGTGCTCAACTCCCTGAAGACTTCCTCAACCTTCTTCGAATGCCATGACATCCCGGTTTCCTAATTCTAAAGAATTAGAGCACGCTTAAAAATCACGAACAATACTTAGACTTGAGTGAACGCGTTGAAGGAGACGTTAGTAAATGTGGCTAGGAAGGTGGCTGAGTACCTAACCGAGGCCCGCCGCCCCTCCGCAGTAATTAAAGTCAACTCATCAGGAGATACTAGCAAGGTCTTTGATTTAGAGTCTGAGAACATAATCTTTGAAGAATTAAGAAAGAGAATCAAGGACTGCTTTCTCTTCGTGAGTGAGGAGTCTGGAGTTCGTCGATTCTGTGAGGAGCCTGAGTGGGTTTTCGTGGTAGATCCTGTAGACGGGTCAATGAATTACGACGCTCAAATACCTTGGGTCTCTATATCGATAGCCGCGGCACCGCTAAGGGGCGGGGAGCCGACAATAGGGGACGTTTCACACGCAGTAGTATACGATATTTTCCGCAAAATAGACTACAGCTATGATTTAAGGGAGGGCGTGACCGTCGGCGGGGTGTCAGCAAGTAGGAGGTCGAAGCCCCCTGGAGTCGTGTTAGGGTATTTCGAAACACCTGACTCATACAAGATAATCCCGTATTACTGGGCGGTAAGAGGTGCGCGCGCTAGCTTAAGATCGTTAGGTAGTGCCGCGCTAGACATAGTGTACGTGGGGCTAGGCAACGCCGAAACATTCATTGACACGAGGGCTAAGCTAAGGAACGTTGATGTGGCAGCCGCGTTAAAGATAGCGTCAGTCCTCGGAGCCAAAGCTAAGTTATGTAACGGTCTTAACGCGCTCTCAGTACCTCTGAAAGAGATCGTCAGGATCGAGTGTCTTTTGGTAGGGTATGATGAAGATTACTTAAGCAAGCTTGGCAGAGCGTATCTCGAGAGCCGAACTTAAAGAATTAAAAATAAAGAGCTTCAGGTTAATTAGGGTCTCTCCAAACTCAAACTGTGGGTTTATAGACTAGCTTCCTCAGAACTCTTACCCTTAGTTCCTTAGCTACCTCGGCCGTAGTACCCCATACTATAGCTCTAGTCGGGCACATGGACACGCATCCAGGCGTTAAACCCTCAGTCCTTAAAGGATTACATAAGTCACACTTAGTTGCAAACCCAGGCGGTATTATCTCCGGGATGCCGAAGGGGCAAGCCGCTAAACACGCTGAACACCCTATACACTTAGAGATATCCACTAAGACCGCGCCATCTTTGTCCTTATGCATAGCGCCGGTAGGGCAGGCCGTGATGCAGGGTGCTTTAGCGCAGTGGAAGCATGATATAGGCTTATTAAGACCTCCACCTATATCATAGAGTTTTATATAACCACTACCCTCATGTATGAACGAGCACACCTCTTCACAGGTATAGCAACCTATGCATACGTCATAGTTTATCACTCTATTCATACCACCATACTTACCGAAGGTTTCTAAATTCATATTACACCACCTTCTTAGCTCTTAAGAAATGATCTAGGTGTGTAGCCGCTTTCAAGCCACTCCCGATCGCTTTACCAATCATTGAAGGCCCCGTAACCACGTCTCCGGCAGCGAAAACCTTCTCAACCCCGGTCTGCATCATCTCATTAACTATTATGGTTCTCCTCTTCGGATCCGCCTTAATACCGTCGCATTCCGTGCTCAGCGGCGGGGTCGGTATCTCGCCTACAGCAGCTAAGACCAAGTCTGCCTCGATTACGTGTTCCGTTCCGGGCACTGGGACTGGCCTAGGTCTTCCGGTCTCGTCAGGCTCACCCAATCTCATCTTAACGAACTCCACCCCAACCACCCTATCATTCGAGACCACGACTTTAGTTGGTTGAATAAGCTCCACCCACTTAACACCCTCAGAAACTACTCTACGCACCTCGTACTCGCCTGCAGGCGCTTCCTTAATAGTTCTCCGGTACGTTAAGTAGACCTCCTTAGCCCCCTTCATTAAAGAGACCTCCGCAGCGTCTATCGCGCTATATCCCCCGCCAATGACAACAACCTTATTACCTATGGGGGGCTTATGCGTTGAGTAGCCTAACTCGTACACCCACCAACTATAGACGTATTCCAGAGCTGAGAAAACTCCTTTAGCGTTATCTCCCGGTACGCCTAACCTCCTCGAAGACCATATACCTGTAGTCAATAATAGAGCGTCGTACTCGTCTATGAGCTTTTTTAGATCGATTACATTGCTAACGAATTCGTCCCCCTCATCGTGTCTAGGCTCGCCGCAGAAGACCTTGGTCCTGTAACTAAACTTAACACTGAAATTCTTTTCAAGGTCTTCAACACCTTCTAAGACGCTGTCCCTAGGTATCCTGTAAGGCGGGATGCCGAACATCATCATGCCCCCTGCAAGAGGGAGTTTCTCGTAAACATCTACTTCATAACCCTGACAAACTAAGTAGCCTGTAGCCGCTAAACCGGCTGGACCCCCTCCTACGACAGCTACCTTACCCCTACCCCCCTGACCCTTCTTACACATGAAAGCGAACTTCATCTCTCCATCACCTACCAAATCATTTTGGAAGTATAATTAATTTGATATAAGAATTCTCAACCCTCTTTCCAGAAAGTTTCTCAACCAACTCTATGTCACTAACCCTGACTTCCCCTTTCTTAATCAAGTGGTCTATTATCTGAGCTGGCAAAACACTCCTAACATGATCTAGCTCTACGAGATCCATGTCTTCACACACAGAGTACGGAGCGGCATGATGTCTCGGGATAACAGCTCCTGAACCGTGTTCAACACAGTAATACATCTTAACCTTCAACGGCCGACACCCTCCTATGTTTTGATTTAGGTTGTAGAAGACCTAACAAGACCGCAACCCCGTAAATAATTGCCTCAGGTCTTACCGGGCACCCGGGAACGTAAACAACCCTATCCACCTCTACTCCGGCGTCCTTAAGGATTTTCTCTAGTTGTGGGTATCCCCCTAAGGTCGCGTAGGTATTGAACCATATCCCTCCTCCAACACCGCACGAACCTAGAGCTAGCACGAGTCTAGGTCTCGGCATAGCCTTAATTGCTCTCACCACCTTGCCTATAGTCTTGATGGTTACGGGTCCCGTGAGTAGTATGAGGTCCGCGTGTCTAGGGGAACCCACCAACTTAATACCGAATCTCTCGACGTCGAAGTAAGGTGTTAGGACGTCTAAGACTTCAATATCGCATCCGTTACAGCTGCCGGTGTTTAGGTGGAAGACCCACACACTCCTCTTAAGCTTGGTAAAGACTTCCTCAAGCTTGTTGAGAGTGAACTCAGATAGTGTTAGGTCGAGCTTCCCCCCATTACTCACCGCTAACACCCACCACCCTACTCCCGATCTTGCGAGCGGTTAGCTTCTTCCTACACTCAGGACATACTATGAGGAGGTCTTCAGGCACTTTATTATTTATTCTCTTCTCGATCTCCTTGACGAACTTCACCGTAGTGAAGGGCTTGCCGCAAATCTTGCATTTAACGGTGGTGTGTGCTACCTCATCGTAGAGGTCTTCTAGCTCCCAAGTAGCCAGCTCGAATTCTTTTGATATCGTTATAGCTTTTTGCGGGCATACGTACGCACACATACCGCAAAAGATGCACTTACCTTCAAAATACTTGAGCACTATTTCATTACCTTCATGCCCTATGGTCAACGCTTTGGGAGGGCATATCCTGGTGCAGGCACCACACCCCACACATTTAACCGGGTCTACCTCTATCTTACCTCTGAACTCAGGCGTGACTAGCGGTGACTCGAAAGGATACTTTCTTGTAGCCGTTCCTTCACGAACAGATATCGAGAGCATCTTAAGGAACTTAACCATTCCTACGCACCCTCCTGGAAATAGCTTCTATAGGTAAAGTCTTAACACTACCTGATCTTAAGTTTATGATTACAGCTCTATCGGTGCATGAGAAGCAAGGGTCTATACTAGCTATGGTTAGCGGCGCGTCAGCTAAGTCAACTCCCTTAAGCATTATAGGGACTGCTTGTAGATTCTGGTAGGTCGGTGCCCTGACCCTCCACCTGTACGGGCCGTAAAGACCCGTTAGAACGACGTGTATGACCTCACCTCTAGGAGCTTCTACGGCACCGATCCCTAGCCTCATCGGTTGAGGCTCCCATTTCTCAGCTTTTATGGGGCCGCCCGGCATCATATCCACGAGTTGCTCGATGATACTTATGCTCTCGAAAACCTCGTCTATCCTGACAAGAGTTCTAGCTAGGTTATCGCCTTCGGTGTAGACAGGCACCTTAAAACTAACGTAGTGGTAAGCAGCGTATGTGTAATCCTTTCTCACATCCCTTGCTAGACCGGAGCCACGGGCAGTAGGACCTACTAGGGAGTAAGCCCTTGCCTCACCCCTAGGCAATATCCCCGTACCGGTAAGCCTCGCCTTAACCTGTGGCACGCTCGTCGCAACCTCTACGAGTTCCTTAAACTCTTTCTTCAGGACATTCAAAGTCTCCTTAATTTTAGGTATCTTATCTTTATCGATGTCTTTCTTGACCCCGCCAACCAAGTCTATGCCGTAAGTCTTCCTACTACCCGTCAATAATTCTGCTAAAACCATGACTTTCTCCCTGATTCTCCAGGCATGCATGAAGCCCGTATCATAACCTAGTAGATGGAGCGCTACGCCGAGCCATAAGAGATGGCTATGCAGTCTCTCCACCTCGAGAACTATGGATCTTATGAAGTGTGCCCTTTCAGGCACTTCTACCCCCAGCGCGTCCTCCACTGCCTGAACGTAGCTAGTTGAGTGGACGAAACCGCAAATACCGCAAATACGTTCAGCCAGAAACGGGACTTGATCATACTTCATGCTCTCCGCCAGCTTCTCTATACCTCTATGAACCATGAACCCAACGTATCTCGCGTCAACTACTTTCTCCCCCCTAACATATAGCTCGAAGTACTCGGGTTCGTGAAGTGCCGGGTGGTAGGGGCCGATAGGTATTCTCACAACCTCCTCTACCTCCAGCTCGGAAACGCGGGACACTAACTGGGGTTGATACATCTTCTTTAACTCTTCTACGCTGACTTCTTTTCTTAGCGGGTAGAGATTCTCAGGCCAGTCCTCAGGCAAGACCAACCTACCCATCTGCCTACCGTTAAACTCTATCCCTAAGAGATCGTGTGCTTCCAGCTCATACCACTCAGAAGCTCTGAAAAGATCGCTTATGGTGTCTACCTTAACACCCTCTACCACAGGTACTTCGAAAACTAGGTTTGTCCCCTCATTATCGATCCCGAACACGTAGTAAAGCTTAAAAAAGCCTTCCCTAGACCTCTCATCAGAGGCCGCTACAGTTCTGAGATATAGGTCGTGTTCCTTATAAATATTTTCGAGAGCCGTTCTCAGGCAGTTAGCCTTAATCACTACCTTAATGGTGATATTCTTCCTACTTAAGTCAAGCACTGAATCCCTGCAAACCTCGATTACTTTAGATAGAATCGTGCGGCTCCTCTGACCCCTAGATAATTCCTCGATTAACTCACTGTAATCATGACTCATGTTCTCCTACCCTCTTATTACTATGTTATTTACGTTTAAATACCAATCCATGTAAAAATCACCAAAACAATTAAAACAAGTAGGTAATACATGAATAAGGTTCTCACGCCTATATCCACGCGTGTCCTACCTAAGAGAGCGGCTACCACCCCGTAAGTCAAGTAAACGCACGCTGATAGCAGCAGTGTTGCCGGGAAAACAGCTGGTATTGGGGGGAAAACAGCCGTGAACGGGGCTGTGATAGCTACAGCTACTAGGAGTGATAAGACGTACCTGGCTAGTAGGTGTGCGTATATGTAGAAGCCGAGTATTTTACCACTAAACTCGATAATGGTTCCTGAAGCTAGCTCAGGTTCTGCTTCGTGGATATCGAAGGGTAAGCGACCGCTACTGACGTAGGTAGCTACGATCAAAACAGCCAAACCCAGCAAGTACGTAGCGAGAGTTAAGATTGAGTAGTTAGTTATTAGCCTAAGCCCTAAGAGGATCGATAAAACACTACCGATAACTAACCCGAGTTCATTAAGTATTGTCAGGAGTATGCTCCTATAACTACCTATTAACGCGAAGGGGTTAGACGTCGTTGCTGAGGCTACCAAACCTAGACTGTGTGAGGCAGCTACGAGGACTAGAAGCATCGCTAAAATAATAAAGTCTATGTTAGTAGACAGAGTTAGCGCAACGTAAACCACCGCGTATAGAGATATCAGCGATATTACTAAGGAGAGCATCACGAGGAAAGCCGCGGATTCACAGCTGAGAGGTATTTTAAGTTCTTTAACGCCTAACTTAAGTAGGTCGTACCAAGTCTGAAGAAATGTTGGTGGTCCGAACCTACTCTGTATCTTAGCTCGAATCTTTCTCTCAATACCGTCTAGTAG